>DATFLA010000126.1:0-3239 GCA_035268305.1 Bacteroidales bacterium
TATAACGTTGTGACCAAAGTGTTTTTGATCCTTGTTGTACTTCTGGGGATACTGGCTTATATGGGCGTACAGAACCCCTTTGTTCCGGTAGCTTTTCTTACCGGCGGGTTCTTCTCGGGCCTTTGCGGTTTCCTCGGTATGAAGACAGCAACATTTGCTTCAAACAGAACAGCTTGGGCAGCTTCAAAATCTCTCAATAAAGGACTTCAGGTCGCTTTGAGGAGTGGAGCTGTAATGGGTCTGGTTGTTGTCGGTTTTGGTCTTCTCGACGTAGCCCTTTGGTTTATTATTCTTAACAAGCTTGTATTTACTCCGGAACACATGGATGCAGGTCTCAAATTCCTGGGTCTGACATTTGTTCATCCGGGTACTACTGATCAGCAGAGGCTTATAGAAATAACAGCTGTTATGCTTACTTTCGGTATGGGTGCTTCAACACAGGCTCTCTTTGCCCGTGTAGGTGGCGGAATCTTTACCAAAGCTGCTGATGTGGGTGCCGACCTTGTTGGAAAAGTTGAGGCAGGTATCCCTGAGGATGATCCTCGTAACCCTGCAACAATTGCTGATAATGTTGGTGACAATGTAGGCGATGTTGCCGGTATGGGTGCTGACCTTTACGAGTCATATGCAGGTTCAGTACTAGCTACAGCCGCACTCGGAGCCGCACTTCCTTCAGTTGCCGGAGATGTTGATCTCCAGATGAAAGCTGTTATTGCTCCTATGATAGTTTCTGCAATCGGTATATTGCTTTCTATTGCAGGTGTATATCTCGTACGTACAAAAGAAAGTGCAACTCCCAAGAACCTGCTTAATGCCCTCTTGCTGGGAACAGGCGGAAGTTCTGCCCTGATTCTTGTTGCTATGGCTGTAATGGCTTCTACAGGCTGGATAACCTGGGGTGTTTTTGGTTCAGTTGTTGCAGGTCTCCTGTCCGGTGTTATTATCGGGCAATCGACCGAATATTTTACTTCCGACGGATATAAGCCTACAAAAGGCATAGCTAAACAGGCCCAGCAGGGTCCGGCTACAGTCATTATAGAAGGTATGGCTGTTGGTATGTTCTCAACATGGGTTCCTGTTATTACAATAGTTGCAGGTATCGTTGCCGCCTTCGGTTTTGCAGGCGGTTTCCATGTATTTGCAAAAGGTGTTTATGGTATAGGCTTTGCTGCTGTTGGTATGCTTTCAACACTTGGTATCACCCTTGCAACAGATGCTTTCGGGCCTATAGCCGATAACGCCGGTGGTAATGCAGAGATGGCTGAGTTACCTCCTGAAGTAAGGGACAGGACTGATGCACTTGATGGTCTTGGAAACACTACAGCTGCCACAGGTAAAGGTTTTGCAATCGGTTCAGCTGCCCTTACAGCCCTGGCACTTATGGCTGCATATATGGAAGAGGTTAAACTCTGGCTCGGCAGGCTTGCCGATAAAGCCCCTGAAGGATTCAAGCAGATCGGGGATACTCTCTTCTATCATAGCACCGTTCCTACTGTTCATAGCGGACAGACAGCAGTGGATCTTTCCACAGCAACAATCAGGGACTTTGTAAGTGCTTACGACCTTTCGCTGTTTAACCCCGTACTCCTTGGTGGTATATTCATTGGAGCCATGATGGCATTTGTTTTCAGCGCTATGAGCATGAAAGCTGTCGGAAGGGCAGCAGGAAGCATGGTTGAAGAGGTAAGACGCCAGTTCCGCGAGATACCGGGTATTATGGAAGGTACAGGCAAGCCCGAATATGCAAAATGTGTTGCTATCTCAACAGCAGGTGCTCAGAAAGAGATGATGGTTCCTGCACTTATGGCTATAGCAGTTCCGTTCCTTGTAGGCCTTATCTTTGGTGTACCGGGTATTGTCGGACTCCTGGCAGGTGGTATGACTGCAGGCTTTACCCTTGCAAGTATGCTCAATAATGCGGGTGGTGCCTGGGATAATGCCAAGAAATATATTGAAAGAGGCCATTACGGAGGCAAGAAAAGCGATCCTCATAAAGCAAGCGTTGTAGGTGATACAGTTGGTGATCCTTTCAAGGATACATCAGGTCCTTCACTTAACATCCTTATTAAACTTATGTCTATGGTTTCAGTTGTACTTGCAGGTATAACAGTTGCCTATAGTCTCTTTTAGATCTGTTTGATTTAAAATAATATAATAAAGAGGCTGTCCCGAAAGTGATATACACTAAAAGGACAGCCTCTGTTTATTTTTGTATTGGATTATCAGCCCCCGTTAATTTACTTACTTTTGATAAAAACAAAAGAGATGAGATTACCTGAACTGGAAGATATATTGTCCGCCTATAAACGGATTAAACCTTTTGTGCACAAGACTCCTGTAATGCACTCGGGTCTCCTTGATGAATATTTTAACTGCAAACTCTTTTTCAAATGTGAGAATTTCCAGAAAGTAGGTGCCTTTAAATACAGGGGAGCGACAAATGCCGTTCAGATGCTTACAGAGGAAGAAAAGAAAAAAGGTGTTGTTACCCATTCATCGGGGAACCATGCTGCGGCACTGGCACTGGCTGCCAGGACCAGCGGCGTTAAGGCATATATAGTGATTCCCGAGACGGCTCCGCAGGTAAAGAAAGATGCTGTTGAAAGCTATGGTGCCCGGATAACCTATTGCCGGCCCACACTGCAGGCAAGGGAAGATACCACCCGGGAACTGATTAACGCCACCGGTGCAACACTGGTACATCCCTATGATAATTTCAATGTTATATGCGGACAGGGAACAGCTGCCCTGGAGCTAATGGAAGAAAAAAGCGACCTTGATGTGATTGTCGCACCTGTGGGCGGTGGGGGACTGATGAGCGGAACTTCTGTTTGTGCAAGGGGAATAAATAAATCGATAAAGGTGATAGGTGCCGAACCTCTTAATGCTGATGATGCCTTCAGGTCCTTCACCTCGGGCGTACTCGTGCCGTCTGTTAATCCCTCAACAATAGCAGATGGTCTTCTCACATCACTCAGCGACCTGACATTCTCTGTTATAAGGAAAAATGCTGACGGTATTTTTACAGCCCGTGAAGAGTCCATAATAGAATGCATGCTCCTGGTTTGGGAACGGATGAAAATTATAATCGAACCTTCATCAGCCACTGTGCTTGCAATAATTAAGGAAAATCCGGACTTCTTCAGGGGTCACAAAGTGGGATTGATAATTTCCGGAGGTAATGTCGATCTCAGGCACCTACCTTTTTAGTGTTTTGCGGAAATAGGCGATGATGGGAT
>DATFLA010000127.1:0-2502 GCA_035268305.1 Bacteroidales bacterium
TGACCCAAAACTAAGATGAATTTTTTTCACAGAAATATTCTGAAAAAAGTTAAACCGGGATATAGACAAAATTGTTTTTTTATCTGCCGGACCAATGAAAGAATAAGCCTATATAATAAAATCCCGTATATAATAAGCTTATAAACATGATTTTTGTCATATTAATATTATTTAACATTACTGCTATTTAACTATATAATAAACATAAATAAACCCTGTTTGCTTTAATATTTTATTATAAATGTAATATTTCATGTCATTTTGAATTATGAAATTGAAAATATTTATTATGTTTGCAGCCTGATCTTAAAAGACAGGTAATAAACATTAATTAACCGGAGTATTACAATGTGCGGAATAGTAGGAGTATTTGATCTCAAAATTGATTGCATGGATCTTAGGTCGACAGTTCTTAAAATGTCTAAAAAAGTCAGGCATCGTGGACCCGACTGGTCAGGTATCTTTTATTGTGACAATGCCATACTTGCACATGAGAGGTTGTCGATAGTTGATCCGCAGAGCGGGAAACAACCTCTGTACAGCAGGGATGGAAATCTTGTTCTTGCAGTGAACGGTGAAATTTATAACCACCAGGAAATACGCGAGCGCTATGAGAACTCATATGATTTTATGACACATTCCGATTGCGAGGTTATCCTGCCGTTATACAGGGAAAAGGGTCCGTCTTTCATCGAAGAGTTGAATGGCATATTTGCCTTTGCACTATATGACAGTGAAAAAGACGAATACCTTATAGCGCGCGACCATATTGGTATTATACCTTTATATATTGGCTGGGATCAGTATGGAGATTTTTTTGTAGCATCAGAGCTTAAGGCTCTTGAAGGTGTCTGCAACAGGATTGAAGAGTTTAAGCCAGGACATTACCTCTTTAGCAGGGATGGTGAGATGAAGCAATGGTATAATCGCGACTGGATGGAATACTCTACTGTTGAGAATAATGAAACAAGCATAAAGGAATTAAGAATTGCCCTTGAATCTGCCGTACACAGGCAGCTTATGTCGGATGTACCCTATGGAGTCCTGTTATCGGGAGGTCTTGATTCATCCATTGTATCTGCAGTGGCTAAGAAATATGCCTCGAAAAGGATAGAATCAAAAGATAAAACTGATGCATGGTGGCCCAGGTTGCATTCTTTTGCTGTTGGTCTTGAAGGATCTCCTGATCTTGCCGCTGCAAAAAAAGTTGCCGAACATATCGGAACGGTTCATCACGAGATAAATTTTACGGTTCAGGAAGGTCTCGATGCCATCAGGGATGTGATATATCATATAGAAACTTATGATGTTACAACAATAAGGGCTTCCACGCCAATGTATTTGCTGGCGAGGGTAATAAAATCCATGGGAGTCAAGATGGTTTTATCCGGAGAGGGAGCTGATGAGATCTTTGGCGGATACCTTTATTTCCATAAGGCACCTGATGCACAGGCTTTTCATGAAGAAACAGTTCGTAAAATAAGTAAACTGCACCTTTACGACTGTCTCAGGGCAAACAAATCTCTGGCAGCATGGGGTGTGGAAGGAAGAGTACCTTTTCTCGACAAAGAATTTATGGATGTTGCAATGAGGCTCAATCCAAAAGATAAAATGACAGGAGAAGGGAGGATGGAGAAATGGGTCCTGAGAAAAGCCTTTGAGGAGTATCTCCCTGAGAGTGTTACATGGCGTCAGAAAGAACAGTTTTCTGATGGGGTAGGCTATTCCTGGATCGACACCCTGAAAGATCTTGCAGCACGTGAAGTGTCTGACGACCAGCTTAAAAATGCCAGATACAGGTTTCCTGTTAATCCGCCTCTCACCAAGGAGGAATATTTCTACAGGTCAATTTTTGCAGAGCACTTTCCGTCCGACTCTGCCGCTTCAACTGTGCCTTCTGTTCCGAGTGTGGCCTGCAGTACTCCCGAAGCCATTGCCTGGGATGCATCATTCAGTAATATGAATGATCCTTCAGGAAGGGCTGTGAAGAATGTCCATCTGGATTCATATAAATAAAAGTTGCAGCAATTTTACAGCCGGATCTGATTTTCCGTTTGAGCGGTCAGTCAATTTGTTTTAACGTAAATTAACCCTTGACTCTATTCATATCATTTTCAGTGTTCAATAAGGATAAACTTCACTGAACCCTGCAGACAGTCGTTTGGTTTTCAAAATTAAAGGTTTAATTTTATCATAATGTTAACCTAACTCTTGTCCTATCCTAATAACCTGATTGATGAAAACCGGTTTGTCTGCTATCATATGTGCATCATCTGCATTAATATCATGTTCATCAGCTCATAAGCATGAACCTCTTCCAAATATTGTTTATATCCTGGCCGACGATCTGGGATACGGAGACCTAAGTTGCTATGGCCAGCAAAAAATAAGTACGCCAAATATCGACCGGCTTGCACGGGAGGGAATGCTCTTTACCCAACATTATACCGGTTGTACCGTTTCTGCGCCTTCACGCTCAAGTCTTATGACCGGGCTTCATAC
>DATFLA010000128.1:0-2320 GCA_035268305.1 Bacteroidales bacterium
TTTTCAAGATAACCGAGATATTTTGACATCACCTGGCTGAAATGTGCCTCATGACCTACCCTGTATTTTCCCGGAATATTAATCCTGAATAAATTACTGCCTTCCCTGTCAACTGTAAGACTGTCATAGGGTAGTGAAGCAAGAACCTTTCCAATAAGAGATTGAAATTCACTATCACTTTTACTCCCGGTATTCTTCACATAAAGGGTAGGTATATAATTCTGCTCTTTGCCCTGTTTTATTGTGAGGTCGCAGTTCGTACCGTGCATCACTGAAAAATGTGTATCTCCACCTCCGGGAGGAGCTTTGAATTTCCATTCGACAGAAATCCTGGCATAAACACCTTTAATCCGGTATTCCATCTCTCCGTTGGCAAAGACATTGAGCTGACCATCCTTTACATCCTTATCGAGGTATTCCGGGATTTTTCCGGCACCTGTTACCTCTTTGAATTCTTTTGGCGAAATCACAGTCGGCCAATGCCTGGCTTCCAGCATTTCAATATCTGAAGGATGCAGTACCTGGTCAGGGAAACACTCCCACTGAACCAGGTCAACAAGGTGTGTGGTTACATCTACAATACCTTCGCCCTGCTGCTTTACATCAAAATACCAGACAGGACGAAGAAGTGGTATTCCTGAAACTACTTTTGAAAAATGATGAACACTTTCCTTTGTCACTGCAGGTTCTTCAGGACTTCCTTTCTTAAGCGTTCCAAACAGTTCCACATGCTGCGAAAGTAATTTTTGCAGTATTGTCGTCACTTCATACCTTTCCGTCATAATATCATACAACAGAACACCTTTTTCTTTGGCAGTGGAAAAGGCCTGTTCGAGCAGGGGGAAATCATCAGGAGAAATGATCATAGGCTTATCTGATAGTACGTTCAGTCCTGCATCCACCGAGCTTTTTATATATTCAGCCTTTTTCCTGTTATTACCTGCCAGGACAACAACATTGCCCGCTTTTTCAGAAAGCATTTTCTCAAGGTAATCATCTCCTTTATATACTATTTCCTTCCATGAAGCAGGGTCTTCAGCTCTTTTATTATATGCTTCTATCCTTTCAAGATGCTGGTCGAGATCGGGACCAGCTGGGGCATATACATGAACTTCGGGAGAGACCCGGGGATACATTATTTTCTGTACCAGGGCGGCATGAAAATGACCGGGATCAAGTGTAATTAACCGTACATTATAATCGTGTTTCACAGGTATATCTGTTTCTGCTGTTTGTTTAACTGATCCTCCCTGCCCGCATGAGGTTACTGCCAGGGCAATAGTAATAATTACATAAAAAAAATTTCTCATCATCCCGATTTAAAAATGTGTATATATTAAGGGCTGTCACATGGCAGCAGAAAATTATCCCCTGTACAATTCAACAGGTTCGCATGTACATACAAGGTTGCGATCGCCGTAGCCGTCATCTACCCTGGCCACAGCAGGCCATAACTTGTTTTCTTTTAACCACTTAACAGGAAAGGCAGCTTTTTCCCTGGAATAGGAATGATTCCATTCATCAGCCGTAACCATAATGGCAGTATGGGGGGAGTTTTTCAGCACATTGTCTTCCCTGTCCGCCTTACCTTCTTTAATTTCCTGTATCTCGTCCCAGATCATTTTCATTGCCTGTACAAACCTGTCGAGTTCATATAGCGATTCTGATTCTGTGGGCTCCACCATCAGTGTTCCGTGCACAGGGAACGAAAGAGTTGGGGCATGAAAACCATAGTCCATGAGTCGTTTTGCAATATCAGACTCGGTAATGCCGGTTTCCTGCTTGAAATTGCGACATTCAAGAATCATCTCATGTGCCACAAAGCCTTCCGTACCTGAATAAAGAGTGCTGAATTTATTTTTAAGTGCGGCTGTCAGGTAATTTGCATTCAGTATTGCATACCTCGTAGCCTGGGTCAGTCCGAAGGATCCCATCATCATCACGTAGGCATGAGAGATCGTAAGGATATGTGCACTTCCGAAAGGAGCACCTGCCACTGCAGTTGTTGCATGACTTCCGCTTGTTTTAACCATGGGATGTGAAGGCAGAAATTCAGCCAGCTTCTCATTGGCGAGTATGGGTCCCATGCCCGGGCCGCCCCCGCCGTGAGGGATAGCAAATGTCTTGTGGAGATTAAGATGGCATATATCTGCACCTATAAGGCCCGGGCTTGTAAGGCCGACCTGAGCATTCATGTTTGCGCCATCCATATATACAAGTCCGCCGTTTGCATGAACAATGTCGGTCATTTCTTTTACAGCAGCTTCGAAGACTCCATGAGTGGAGGGATAAGTTATCATAATACAGGCCAGCCTTTCTT
>DATFLA010000129.1:0-5470 GCA_035268305.1 Bacteroidales bacterium
AATTATAAATATTCAGGGGACTGAATATTACAGATTCCAGGCTTAATGTAAGGCGACGCTCTCCGGTAACAGTATCATTTTTTATTCCCGAGAAACCGTTTGTCCTGTAAAATGAAAGAAATTCATCCCTATTCCTGTCAAAGCCCCTGGTGTAATTAATATTTATGAAATTTCTTATCCTGCCTTTACCCAGGGGAATAAGGTTGGAAAAAAACTTGAGATCGAGAGAATAGATGCCCTGTTCGGTTGTTTTCCCGTTAAGAAAAGCGGCGATGCCTGTATAGGCATAAAGATAGCCGAGGTTTGACAGTGATTGCCCTACAGAAACCTCACCCCCAAGGTATGTCCTCGTTTTAAATTCGTTGAATTCCCTTCCGCCTGTAAGCTTAACAAGAGCACCATAGGGTACATCTTCTGTTCTTCCGTAGTTATAGAGAAGACTTGTCTTGTAGTATTTTTGTACAGAATAGGATAGTGATGCAAGGAAGATCTTATATTTCTGTATTTTATAGTATGAATCGGGAAGTATAAAAGGATGGTTGAATACATTATTGTTAGTGTACCTTAAACCTGTGATGATCCTGGATACTGATCCCCTGTTGATCAGGAAGGACCTTGATATCCAGTAATCCTGGAAATTATATTTAAGTGGCTGTGGTGAAGGCAGTGTGTCCAGGTCCTCAGATGTATACATCTGTCGTAATGAAATTCCTCCGGCATATTTTGTTTCTGAACTTACAAGCTTCCTGCTGAGATCAAACCCGTAAGTTGTTTGTCCCAGGCCTGTAAGGTAATATGTATTCAGGTTGATGAATGATTTTGCAATATTGTCCACTGTATAGTGAAGACCAAAGCCAGGCGACTCCGGCAGCCTGCTGTTGAAGGGTATATCAATACCAAATTCATGACCAGTACCGAAAATATTTTTTTCGAATACTGAAATATTACCGGCTCTGAGACCTTTGTATGTATAATCGGCACCCAGTGAATAAACATCCTTTGTAAGAACCATTACATCGGCTTCAGAATCCGATACCGGGATCACAATTATCCTGGCATCGTCAATATATGGCAGTTGCCTTAGCAATCTTTCATTATCGCTGAGAGTGAGAGGAGAAATTGTATCACCAGAAGAAAAGAGAAGGTTTTTACGGATTATATTTTCATTAGTATTTACATGTGTGCTGTTAAGTAAATTATCGAACCTGCTGCGTTTTTTTACAGCAGGATTATTTATATCCACTCCGAACACATTAAGACGCTGGATATCAATATTCCTTATCATCCTACCAGAATACGTTTTATAACCTTCGTCACTTGTCTGGTTAAATTTATTATTTGTTGTATCCGGTGAAATAACAACAAGGTCGTATAACTTCCTCATAAAGTTATTTTTTGAGGCCCTAGCTTTCAGGGAATCAAAAAAAATAATATTTCTGTCGCTGTTGTTTATTCTGGTGTGGACCAGTTTATTTGGTATGGAAAGAATTGTATCCTCTGAAAAAAAGGGTATGCTGTCTCTGGTATGAATAAGGGTCCCGGGGCGTATCCTTATAATCGTATCACCGGCTGTTTTTATTTGTGAAAAGCCTGTGCTGACGTTCAGTAACAGAGTCAAAATTAGAAGAATACCCCGGTATCTGCCGTTTATTATATGCAATCTGCACATCAGGTTTCATTAGGGTTGCTTATGAGAACATCATCAGAGTTAAACTGGAATCCAAGGCGTTTTCCTGTCATCACCTTTGAATGCTGTATCTTGGCTTCTGCCTGACCGACAGTTGCTATCTTAACGGTGTCGTAAGGAGGAACGAGAAGATCAAACTCGAGTGAGTATTGAATAGCAGTTGCTGTGATTGTCTGTAACGACTCTTTGCTTATCATCTCATTCCCATAATTGCTGAACAGCATTCCCATCTGTCTTTTCCCTTCCACAAAATATTGCTTTTCGTGGTTAATAAATATCCGGGCAATAAGGTAACCGAGATCGTCGAGTCTCGAATACCTGAAAGAATCGGCAAGGAAATTATAAATATTAATTATTCCGGAATAAGCATTGTACTTGTTTTTCTGTATGTACGGGGTTTTCCAGGCAGGGTGTTCCCTGTCGAACTGGAAGATATTGGAGTGCATGCTGAAAAGCAGTATATCGCTTGCGACCTTAAGCTGGGCATCAAAATTACTTCTGTCGCTATATTCCATACGTATCCTGGAATCAATACCGCCCAGTTTTGTGTTTATGTCACGTGTCAGGCTTTTGAGGACTTCCTTTAGTACATTAAAGGTTTCGTATGTCTGATCGTATACCTTTTGCTTAAGAATAGATTTATCCTTAAGTGTGGTGATTATCACCTGCTTTTTATCTTCCTGCTGGGTCATGAGTGCCTGTGTTATTATAAGATATAATCACCGAAAATAGTAATTATTACTTAATAATTAAACAACAGGTAATTTATTAAGATGACCTTTAACGTTTGCTTCCCTGTTTAGTATGACCTGGCAAAAAGAACTCTTTTAGAGGAAGGTTTGCCGGAATATATGCACTTTCCTTCTTCTTCCGGACTATCGAAGGGAATGCATCTGATTGTGGCTTTAGTCTCTTCCTTGATCTTTTCTTCCGTTTCTGTTGTCCCGTCCCAGTGGGCCATTATAAAACCTCCTGTGGTATCAAGAACATTTACAAAGTCCACCCATTTATCAACGTAATATGTGTTCTGCTTCCTGAAGTCCATAGCTTTATTGTAAATATTCTTCTGAATATCATCAAGCAGTGCTGGAATATGTTCTGATAATTTATCAAGTTGTATAGTCTCTTTTGAAAGGGTATCCCTGCGGGCCACTTCCACTGTTTTATTCTGAAGGTCGCGCGGACCGAGAGCCAGTCGTACGGGTACACCTTTGAGTTCATAATCTGCAAATTTCCAACCAGGTTTATTATTATCGCGGTCGTCGTATTTAACAGATATACCTTTCGATTCGAGGTCCGCTTTTATCTTTATAGCAACTTCCGAAAGTGAGTTAAGTTGTTCATTATCCTTAAAGATAGGAATAATCACAACCTGGATTGGAGCCAGTTTAGGTGGTAAAACGAGTCCGTTATTGTCGGCATGTCCCATAATAATAGCGCCCATCAGCCTTGTGGATACTCCCCATGAAGTAGCCCAGACATACTCAAGCTTTCCTGTTTTATCGGTAAATTGTACGTCAAAGGCCCTGGCAAAATTCTGTCCGAGGAAATGACTTGTGCCGGCCTGAAGTGCCTTTCCGTCCTGCATAAGAGCCTCAATGGCATATGTATCGAGAGCTCCTGCAAATTTCTCATTTTCCGATTTATATCCCCTTATAACGGGTAATGCCATTGAATCTTCAGCAAAGGAGGCATATACATTTATCATCCTTTCCGTTTCCTCAACAGCCTCCTCACGCGTTGCATGAGCAGTATGTCCTTCCTGCCAAAGGAATTCTGCCGTTCTAAGAAAGAGTCTCGTACGCATCTCCCACCGGACAACATTTGCCCACTGGTTTATAAGGATGGGGAGGTCACGGTATGAATGGATCCAGTTCTTATAAGAGTTCCATATGATAGTCTCCGATGTAGGACGTATAATAAGTTCTTCCTCCAGTTTAGCCGAAGGATCTACCACAATACCATTACCGTTCTCGTCATTTTTTAACCTGTAGTGGGTAACGACAGCACATTCTTTGGCGAAACCCTCAACATGAGCTGCTTCTTTGCTGAAAAATGATTTTGGTATAAACAGGGGAAAATATGCATTCACATGCCCCGTTGCTTTGAATAACCTGTCGAGCTCTGCCTGTATCTTTTCCCAGATAGCATATCCATAGGGTTTTATAACCATACATCCTCGTACCGCTGAATTTTCCGCAAGGTCAGCTTTGATAACCAGATCGTTGTACCACTGTGAATAGTTTTCTTCCCTGTTCGTTAAAAACTTTGCCATTTTTTGGTATGGTATTTGTTTAGTTTGTTATAAAGAAATAGATTGCGCAAAAATAATTAAAAACTTCAGTAATTCTTCAAAATAGAAAAGGAGGTTCATCATGAAAGCCAAATATTATACGGGGATAACAGTAGCTTTCTTTCTTCTTGCAGCCATGCCGCTGAACGCTCAGAGGGGCAGCTACAGTGACTACAGGGGTGATGACGCAAAAGTTGTCGTCAATAATTATTACGATAACTCCGGTTACTATTATTCATCAAGGATCAACAGGTTTCATCGTGCTTACGTTGCATTTGATTATTATTCACCGGTTTACACCGACACATACTGGTATACATACCGGCCTTTTTCATGGGGGTTAAGTATCTACGGGGGCGGACCTGTTTTCGGACTGGGATTGGGAGTTTCATATAATTATCCCTTATACGGATACGGTTACAACGACATCTGGTATGATCCGTATTACGGTAGTACATATTACTGGGGATACGATCCTTACTATTATAGTGCATGGTATAGTCCTGTTGTCATAAACCTGTTCCCAGGGTACAGGTGGTATTATGGCTATCACAACTGGAACAGGTACAATCACTGGAATTATTATGCCTATAATCACAACAGGTATCATTACAATGATTATTATTCCCCGGGCAGGTATAACCGCGATAATTACTCATACAGGAGATCGTCCTCTGCAGGGTTGCATTCCACAGCCGCTGAAAATGTTACATCAAGGCGGGCCTCATCTTCATCAGGTATAAACTCATCTGTACGGGGAACATCAAGGGACAGAACAACCGTACCGGCCGGCAGGAATTACAACGGCAGCAGGTCGTCTCTTACAAATAATACGGCAACAGGCCGAAGTAATATTCACAGTACAAGAAGCTATAATACCACAGTAAGAAGAAATGCAGCATCAACAGGTAATAACAGCTACAGAAATACAGGGGGAACAACGGTGAACAGCAGATCTTACGGCAGATCATCATCAGGAAAGTTTCAGGGATCTTCAAGGAATTTCTCTGCTCCGCGCTCCGGTTCAACAGCACGGTCTTCATCATCTTCTTTTCCAGCCGTCAGAAGATCAGTACCTTCACGGTCCACCGTACGAAGTTCTTCGGCAAGGAGTTCTTCGGCAAGGAGTTCCTCGGCAAGGAGTTCCTCGGCAAGGAGTTCTTCGGTTAGAAGTTCAGCACCCAGAAGTTCTTCTGTTAGGAGTTCATCTGCCCGGAGTGTCTCAAGATCTTCTTCAACACATTCAGGATCATCATCTTCCCGTTCATCTTCCCATTCCCGTGGCCGGCGCTGACAGTAAAGCATGATGTGTTCAGATGTAAAACAGGTTAATTAAATAGTTCAAATTTCATGGAAATTTGAAAAGTATACGATAAAATTTGTTTCTTTGGTATAATATTTGTTCTGAATTAAGAAAAAGAAAGATAGGGGAAACTACGATGAAAGCACTTTTTAAAATATCAGTCCTTGCACTCTTTACAATGGCTTCC
>DATFLA010000130.1:0-4678 GCA_035268305.1 Bacteroidales bacterium
AAAGGAACAGGATTCATTTATGTATGGAAGGAAACCCTGATTCTGATTGCCATGACACTTCTGTTTATTGGCCTGAGTGTCAGGAAATTCAGAATAAGACTTGAATAACATGACTTGTAAGCGGAAAACATTGAACAATGCAACAGTGAAAAGGGAAAAAACGAAATAACATGAGAACAATATTATTTCTTATAAGGAAAGAATTTATTCAGATATTCCGTAACAAGTTTATTTCCAAAGCAATATTTGCCGTGCCAGTTATCCAGATGCTCATCCTGGTACCGGCAGTAACCTTCGAGATAAAGAATATCAACCTGGGTATTTCAGACAAGGATATGAGCCCCGAATCGAGGGAACTTGTCAGTAAACTAAAAGGATCGACTTTTTTCAGGATAACAAGTTCAACTTTTTCCGACACTGAAGCGGATGATCTTCTTTACAGCAATAAATGTGATATTATAGTTGATATACCATCAGGGTTCGGGAAGGATATAGGTAACGGCAGGCCCGGTAAGCTGATGGCCACAATCGATGCCATTAATGCTTCCAACGCTCAGCTTATATGGGCATATTTCAATGGTGTTCTCAGCGATTATAATATCGATCTCATTAAATCAAACCTCAACACCGTTCCTCTTCAGCCTGTTGCCCGGATAGACATAACTAACAGGTACTGGTACAACGAGTTGCTGAATTATAAGTATTATATGCTTCCGGGTATACTTGTCATCCTTGTAACCGCCGTCGGATTCCTTCTTGCCGGATTGAATATGGTAAGAGAAAAAGAGATCGGGACAATAGAACAAATCAATGTTACTCCGGTAAAAAAATATCATTTCATGGTTGGTAAAATGGTGCCTTTCATCATAATCGGACTGACAGATCTCGCCCTGGGCCTTGTTCTGGGAAAACTGGCCTTCAATATCCCGTTTGCAGGAAGCATACTTCTCCTCTTCTTAGGAAGTACTGTTTTCCTGGTAGCCGTGCTTGGCATGGCACTGTTCATTTCCACATTTTCAGGAACCCAGCAGCAGTTCATGTTTGTAGCATTCTTCTGCATGATCATTTTTATTCTTATGAGCGGGATTTTTACTCCGTATGAGAGTATGCCCATGTGGGCACAGGACTTTAACCTGATTAATCCGGTGGCTTACCTGATGAGAATTAACCGGATGGTAATGCTTAAAGGCTCAACTATTCATGATATAAGCCGCGAGTTATATTCGCTTATGGCAATTGCAATTGTATTCTTTTCACTTGCAGTAAGAAAATATCGAAAGACAGCATAATTTTACAATTAAACTGAATATACCGCGTATCACTTACCCTGTTTATTAAGGATCACTGTAGCAATAACAGGCCAGTGGTCGGAGATGAATACGCCATGTTCTTTTTTCACAACAGCCTCATAGTCGCTGACTTTCATACCGTTTTTAACAAAAATAAAGTCAATCCTCCTGTCGCTTTTGTCACTACCAAAACCATTAAAGGTGCCCAACGGTCCACCAGGTTTATTCTTTGATATTACATAAGAATCACGGAATAATGGTACACTCTCGTCTGGTCCTACAAGGATCTTATAACCAAGACTTTTAGGATCCATGTTAAAATCTCCTGTCACAATAAAGGGAAATCCTGAGGATATTTTATCAACTTCTTTCATAAGCATCTTGGAACTGTTTATCCTCGCCAGATCCGAATCGTGGGCAAAATGGGTGTTAAAAACGAAGAAATGCTGATGGGTATTTTTATCTACCAGCTCCACCCATGTTACAATCCTTGGCAGGGATGAGCCCCATGCTTTTGACCCGGCCTTTTCAGGTTCATCCGATAGCCAGAATGTAAGACTTCTAACAAATTCGAACCTGTCTTTACTGAAAAAAACAGGATTCAATTCACCTTCCTTCGCTCCGTCATCACGTCCCACACCGACAGAGATATAATTTTGCAAAACCGAATCGAGCATCTCATACTGGTTATACAAAACTTCCTGCATGCCAATAATATCGGGCTTCTCTTTCGACAGGAAATTACTTATAACAGGAACCCTGTACGACCATGCGTAAGCACTGTCACCAGGATTATCATACCGTATGTTGAATGTCATTACAGTCACAGCATCCTTATCAACATGTCGTGAACAGGCCATAATCATCAGACAAAACACCGGAATGATCAGGGAAAAAAATTTTTTCATCAGTCAATCTGTTTTTGTGAATTACTGCGTAATAAGCTGAATCGCAATGTTATACGATAAATTCTACGACGATTACCCCGCGAATTGCAGAGATAACTTGTCCCCTATTTATATACAAATATAAACATCTCTTGTATAAAATGCATATTATTCTGTCTTAAGCACAGCCTGCTTCTTACTCAGATATTGTCCGCCAATTATTTATATATTTGTAAAATTGTTTGAAAAACCGGTATAGTTTTTCAACAAAATGCTGGTTTTCAAATCATTATTTTTTGAATTTTAATTTATTCCCTTTAGATGCCTGATGTTATAAAACTTTTACCCGATTCAGTAGCGAACCAGATCGCCGCAGGTGAGGTAATACAGAGGCCTGCATCAGTAGTAAAAGAACTGATGGAGAATTCCGTTGATGCGGGGGGGAAGCATATTAGTGTCATAATCAGGGATGCCGGGAAAACCCTTATCCAGGTTATAGACGATGGTAACGGGATGTCGGAGACTGATGCCCGTCTGGCATTTGAACGTCATGCAACATCAAAGATCACAACAGCTATGGATCTTTTTGCAATAACAACAAAGGGGTTCCGTGGAGAAGCTCTGGCATCCATAGCTGCAGTAGCTATGGTTGAGCTTAAGACAAGGAGGGAAGATGATGAAACGGGTACACTCATCAACATAAGCGGGTCGCGGGTTGAAGTACAGGAACCATGCAGTTGTCAGGCCGGATCGAGCTTTTCTGTGAAGAACCTTTTCTTCAATATACCTGCCCGCCGTAAATTCCTGAAGACAGATGCGACGGAAACAAGGCATATAGTGAATGAATTCCAGAAAGTTGTTCTTGCCCATCCTTCAATCAGGTTTACAATGTATCACAATGACAACGAGTTATACGACCTTAAACAGGGTAACCTCCGGCAACGAATAGTAGGGGTTTTCGGGAAGCAGATCAATAATGACCTGATAAATATTGAAACCGAAACAAGCCTTGTAAGTGTAAGGGGTTTTGTTGGCAAACCTGAAAATGCCAAGCGAACATACGGAGAACAGTTTTTTTTCATCAATAACCGCTTCATGAAACATCCCTATTTTCATAAAGCGATTCTCGAAGCTTATCAGAATATATTGCCACCGGAAGCAATCCCATCCTACTTTATCTACATGGAAGCCGACCCAGCCTCCATAGATATAAATATTCACCCGACAAAAACAGAGATAAAATTTGAAGATGAAAGGGCAATCTGGCAAATACTGATGGCTTCAGTCAGGGAAGCTCTTGGGAGATTCAATATTGTACCCTCAATTGATTTTGAGAGTGAAGGACTGATTGAGATGCCTGTCGTGGGAACATCGGATACACTGCCCGATCAGCCATCCATTAGCATAGACCACCAATTCAATCCTTTTGCGGGAGAAGAGAACTATTACGGACGAAGAAATTATATTGAACAATTTGAAAAAGGAAACACGGCAGGATGGAAAAATCTCTACCCTCCGCATGAAAATTCCGTACCCGGGGACAGGGCATTTGAACAATTGAAAGAAGCCCACCGTAAGTTTTTTCAGATAAAATATAAATATATTGTATGTCCTGTAAAATCGGGACTTATGCTTATAGACCAGAAGAGGGCTCATGAAAGGATTTTATATGAACGATACCTCGAATTTCTTGGCAACAACCGGTCTGTAAGCCAGGCCGATATGTTCCCGGTAACGATAGACCTTAATCCTTCTGATTATGTCCTTCTTAAGGAAATTGAAGATGATCTTGGATTACTTGGTTTTAAATTTGAACATTCCGGGGAAAATGAAATTACTATAACAGGAAGACCTTCAGGGAGTGAGACAGGTAACATCAGGGAGATACTTGAAATTCTCCTGGAAGATTACAAGACTACTCAGGAAGATCCCAAAGGAGGGGAAAAGGATAAGGTAGCATCAGCAATGGCATCAGCTTCAGCCATCCCTTATGGGAAACAACTAATGCAGGAAGAGATGGAAAACCTTTTTGATACACTGTTTGCCTGCCGGTCGCCTAACTACTCACCAAAGGGCAAGCCTGTTATAACGATACTAACCCTAGAGGAGCTTGACAGGAAATTTAAATAAATGACAATTTGTCCATTTGATATTAAAATAGAACTTTGGCCCGACTATTGAGGCATAGAATATGAATTAAAAAAATTTACATGAACGGATACAACAGAGGTTTTCTTGCATTACCACCTGTGGTAAAAAATATTATACTGTTAAATGTACTGATGCTCATAATAAGATGGGTTGTAAAGAGTGTATTCGGAACCGACCTTGATATGGTGTTGGGACTGTACTTCCCCAAATCAGAGCATTTTATGCCTGTACAGATACTGTCTCATATGTTCATGCATGGTGGATTCTTCCACCTGTTCTTTAACATGTATGCTTTGTTTATTTTCGGCCAGGTTCTTGAGACTGTATGGGGTCCGAAAAGGTTTCTTCTGT
>DATFLA010000131.1:0-6097 GCA_035268305.1 Bacteroidales bacterium
TTAATTCCGGGAGTAAAAACATTCAGCTTAAGACAATCTTCGTTTACATCATAATAATTCCAGTGATCTGCAAAGGAGGCGTAAGCATTGGCATACCTGTTCTCCATTATCTGAGGAGCAGAGTTTCCCCAGAATACGGCAGGGAAAACATCTGCCCATGGTTCAGGTTTCTGTGGCGGCATGAACCTGTTGGCTCCTGAGGTGTCTGCACCATACGGGATTCCCAGGAAGTAGTTAATTCCTCGCAGGACATAACCTTTTACCTTGCCATACTGTGTATCTGCCAGGGCAATCTTATCACCAATAAATAGTACCTGATTGTCATAACTGACAGGTACTCCATCCTTACCGGCAGCTGTAGTACATGATGCAGTTGCCAGAGCTGTTGTACCGAAGGCAAGACCTGTTGCTCCAGCCCCCATTGTTTTAACGAAATTTCTTCTGTTTGTTTTCATATAATTCAGTTTATTTAATAGTAATTACACCCGTTGATTTCATTGCAGAAGCAGCATCTTCCGGTAATTTCCAATTATTGTCAAAATATCCTTGTGTTACTATATTATCAGGACCTTCTTTAAAAAGAATAAAATCTTTCATATTCCGCAGAGCATCAGTTACAGCACCCATGAATGCGAATCCCTGCTGTTGTTGTGCCTTCTTTGGAGGAGTCCACCATACAAGGCCGGAATTAATGAGTACATAATGGTTATTAAGCGGGAAGACATAGACAAGTCCGTAGTCTTTGGCATTATTTTTCAGTTCCAGGGGAAGCCTGTCAGCAAACTTATCTATAACTGCATTTGTCTCACGTGTACCAAAAAGTACAAGGTTGGAATTATCATAATCACTCTGCCTCAATTCTTTATCGGACAGGACTCTCGGGAATACCATAATACGTCCCATCATGCCACGGTCGAAGGCCCAGTCTGCTGCCTTCGAAGCTTCAGCTCTTCTCTCAGCCAGTTCCTCCTTCGAAGGTTCACCACCTGTGCCATAAACATAGATATGATTACTGCTTATAACAGCACTCATCGGACCTTCAGCTCCCTTTTGTTTAGACATAAGTCCGGGTGTGAATTTCCTGTTAACCCAGTTGCCCTTCAATTTTGAAAATGATACAGCATCGGGAGTTTTAACTGTGAATGTTTTACCATCAACGGTTACAGTCACCTTATTTGCCCGATCGAACATAGGATGTCCTTCCAGATTAAGTGTAAAAGCCTCAAGTCCCTTGCTATTAACCTCAATATTATTCCGGTCCTTGAAAACGGCATCGATCGTCGCAAGAGTACCGGGTATAAGATCATCAAGCGTAACCCAGTAGGCTTTGTCATATTTAAAGAGTGTGCTTGAGAATTTCACCTCTTCAGGATATGGATTACGGACAAACTGGGCAAACCAATCAAAGATAAAACCATCCTTGTATGCATACTCCCAGCTGTTATGACCTATTCCCGGGTACTCAACATAATCAAATAGCTTTGCATCATTTGCCAGTTTAGCCCTCCAGTCCTGTGCTGTCTTGTAAAGGAAATCCTTATCACCTATAAAAAGATGGACCGGGAGGTTATGTGCATTACCGGAAAGATCTATTGTACCATCAGGAGGTGCCGGGCAACATGGGGCAATGGCTGCCCATATATCGGGTCTGGTCATACCCAGCCATAAGGTACCACCACCACCCATAGACAGTCCTGTAAGATATATCCTGTCTTCATCTATATTAAACCTGCTCTTTACATCAGCGAGCACATCATAAACATCCTGCTCCGGGATACCCTGGTATCCGGCTGTCCCGCGTGCATAAGGTGCAGCAACAATGTAATCCACATCTTTCAGCTTTGGCCAGTACCTGGTCACTTCCAGATCAGTTTCAGCCGGTACATGTCCGGGTTTGATGAAATCAGGACCCTGAATATTTCCCTGGCCAAAAGCCCGGCGCAGACCCAGTCTGTGATTAGACATAGCACCATGTAAAAAGATCACCAGAGGGTATTTCCTGTTTTCATCAAAATTCTTTGGTATGTATATAGCATAAGGCTGGTCGGTCTCATCAACAGAGGAGAAAAAAGACAAGTCCTGTGGACCTGCTTTTAGTTTCTGGGCCGATGCATTATTTAAGGTACCTGCTGCAAGGGAGACTATAAGAAGCAGGATAAATGGGAAGAAGGATTTGTTTTTCATGTTTCAATTTTTTATTGTTTATGGTATTACAGAATAAGCTCAAAAGATAGTTTTCTTACATTTTTCAGGGTTGGAAATCATGGTGAGATAGTATGTAGCATATTCATTAATAAACCAAATCAGGCACCTTTAAAGCAATTACCTTGTGACTTTAATCTACAGACCTGAAAGACAAGTCGAGAGCCATAGAGAATAAAATTAAACAAAAACTGCCTGATCGTGGTTAATTCGCCTAATTTCATGTTCATACAATCATCCGGCCGGATAAAGGGAAAAATAAAAAAGAGCCCTTTTACCCTATCCAAAGGTTAAGGGCTCTCATTAACCACTTTTCAAAAATGATCCTAATATCCCGGATTCTGCGTCATCGCAGAATTGACCTTCATTTCATAGTCCGGGATAGGAAGAAGCTCGTTTTTATTCAATTTATAACCGGCATCGGGTTGAAGTATCGGCTGACCCGGAATGCCTGAAGGGACAACTTTTCCCTGGTCCTTTAATGCAAGATATGCATCACCATTCTCACCCAGGTTCCCCTGCCATCTCTGTAGGTCGAGGTATCTTTCTCCCTCATAGAATAACTCCAGTTTCCTCTCATTTTTTATTGCAGCAAAGAGGTCATCCCCTGTTAAAGAAACAGCAGGGAGGTTAACCCTTGCCCTCACCTTGTTAATATATTGCTGTGCTTTGGCGTCGTCAGCCGGACTTTTGCGGTTATTGGCCTCGGCAGCCATCAGAAGCACATCAGCATAACGTATCATCCTGGCATTAGTTCCATTATTGCATTCTTTAAAAAAATCGATGACGCCTTCCCCCTCGCTGAGGTAGGAGACATATCTTAGTTGTACATATCCGTCATTACCGTAAGGTGTATAGCCTACAGCCGGAGGAACAGGGAACTGAAGATAACCTCCAAGAGCTTCAATCTCAGGCTTTGATATTATATTTGCCTTCCTGCGTACTGTATCACCGGCAGCAACGTATGCATCATATATCTCTTTATGTGGGTTCAGGAAGCACCATCCCATTGATGATGTTATACCAAGTGCAGGACAGGAGAACTGTGTCTCACGAGGGTCGACAAATACCAGGAAGCCTCCCATTGTGGATTCAGGTCCGAAAGGATTGCTGTAATCCTGATTTGTAACGAATGGAATTTCCCAAACAGATTCGACTCCATATTCCGATTCCTTCCTTAATACCTTGGAATAATCGGGATAAAGATCATAATCATTTGAGCTTATTACCTGGTCAAAGATATTTGCAGCTTCGGTATATTTGTTCTCAAACAGGTAAACCTTTCCAAGAATAGACTGTGCCGCACCCTTTGAAATAAGATTTGAGTAATTGCCTAACAGGTTATACCTGGTTGGAAGTACGGCTATAGCATCCTGAAGGTCTTGCTCCATCTGTGCATAGACCTCTTCTTTGGGTGTTCTGGGCTGTACATATTCATCGGAGTTAAGCTCCTGTAATACTAGTGGGACATCACCCCATAGGTTTACCAGAAAGAAGTAAGCATAAGCCCTGAGTACTTTTGCCATGGCAATATCCAGCTGTTTGTCCTCCGAATCGGGTTCGACCCTGTTTATAACCAGGTTCGCCCTGTAAACACAACTGTACATCCAGGAATAGAAACCCCGGATGCCGGAATTGAGTGGAGTAAACCTGTACTCATTTACCTCTTCAAGTATTCCACCATTATCCCCGCGGGAACCTCCTCCTGCATAATTCTCATCTGACAATCCGTCAAGCAGATAGTAATAATTAAATCCCATATTTGACTGCCAGACATCAAAAGCAGCCATAAGACCTTCAAAGGCTTGTTCATCTGTCTTATAGAAAGTATCAGGTATCTGTGCACCTCGTTTGTCATAATCAAGCCAGTTTTCAGAACAACCGAATAAAACCAGTGAAAAAACGACAATTATTATGACTTTATTTAATTTACTCAATATAGTTTTCATGTGTAAATAATTTAGAATTTAATGGTCACATGAAACCCAAATGCCGACCGGAAATTACCGGTACCGTATAAAAGTTGTAAACATTTGAGATTCATAGTATAGTATTTTATCAATGGTTATCTAGAACGTAATGGTAGCTCCAAGCAATATGGTCCTGCAGATCGGATACATACCGCGGTCGATACCAATACTGTTTACTGTACTGCTTCCTACCTCAGCATCCCTTCCGGGATACTTGGTGAAAGTAAAGGCATTTTCGAGGGATACATAAACTCTTGCAGCCGAAGCTCTGATCTTTTTCAGTATTTTATCCGGTATATTATATCCCAGCTGGATCTGTTTTATTTTAACAAAAGATCCGTCGAAAAGCATCATATCACTATGCCACTTGTTAGCTTCAGCGTTGTCTGCCTTTGGCATTGTGCCGTTTGTATTTGTAGGAGTCCACCTGTCTTTATAGAACGCGTCAAGGATATTATAATTCAGCCTGTCGGTTCTGATCATCCCAATCATAACCTTATTTCCTGACTGGCCCTGAATGAACGATCTGAAATCAAATCCCTTATAATTGAGGGTAATTGTTGTACCGAATGTAAGCTTAGGTATTCCGCTTCCAAGATACTGTCCATCAGATGATGTTACATACGATGTAGTATCACCTGCTGCGTTATAGTAGATCATATTACCATTAGCCGGATTAACCCCGTAGGTTTTATATCCGAAAAAATACCATATCGGATAACCCTTTTCAAACATTGTAGCAGTGAAGAGGTTAACTTCAGCACCTGACAGCCTTGGATTATTTGGGTTCATATATGTGACTTCATTATGGAGGGTTGCCAGGTTTGCATTTATGGAATAATTAAGTTCCCCTACATTACTATGATATCCCAGCTCAAACTCGAATCCCCTGTTCTGTACATCACCGGCATTGATTGAAGTGGCAGCATTTCCTGCAATAAGCGGAGGGGTACCCGTTGTTATAAGACCTTTGGTAATTTTATTATAATAATCGACAGAAAAAGTAAGTTTCCCCTTGAGGGCCCTCAGGTCAAGTCCGACATCAGTTTGTTCACTGGTTTCCCATCCAAGATTCAGGTTGCTAAGTGTAGTCGGGAATGTTGCAGTTGAAAGAGTAGTTTCAGATACCGGGTATGCAGTTGGTGTTCCGTTTGAAGATGATGAAAGAAGAGATGCATAAGGATAATTGCCAAGGTTGGAGAGGCTACCATTCTGACCCCAGCTACCCCTGATTTTCAGGAAGGTAATAAATGATTTCGGGAAGAATGATTCACTTGAAATAACCCAGCCGGCCGAAACGGCAGGGAATGTACCCCAGCGTTTTTTCTTTGAAAGGATATCCATTCCGGCTCCGTCTTTCCTCAGGCTGAACTGGAAGATATATTTTCCTGCAAAGTCATAATTAAATCTGCCAAAATAAGACAATTTACGTGTTAGTGTTCTTGTGCCGGAAATATTATCTGTGGGATTTGCCACCGTATACGACAGATCATCAAAATTATCACTGTCAACCAGAAGCGGGCCTGCTGTTCCAGACATGTTTTTCACTCTCAGTTCGTTTGGAGTAAAGCCCAGTAGCAAAGTTCCGTTATGTTTCCCAACAGATCTGGCATAGGTAAGGTAATTATCCCATTGCCAGAACGACATATTGCGAATAGTCTCCGTTACAGTGGAAGAGTTATTATTCTGTGATGCATTGTAATAATAGACCGGGCTGTAAAGGTGATAGTCAGAGAATCCGAGAGTCAGTCCCAGTCTTGTGGTAAACGTAAGTCCGGGTAGCGGAGTAAAGTCAGCGAAGACATTTCCAAACATGTTCGTGTTCTGAGTCAGAGGTTTTGTCCTGTCGCGGTTAACAAAGGGATTACCAACTTCACCGTTGATATTTGATGAAATACCATAGATGTTTCCCTTATCATCCCTAA
>DATFLA010000132.1:0-2721 GCA_035268305.1 Bacteroidales bacterium
GCTGATTATTTTCACATAACAACTAATAATACAATTTATGGAACCGAGATTAAAGAGGATCCTGATGTCAAAATACCTCTTGTAGCCGACATGTCATCCGATATCTTCAGTCGTCCGGTTGATGTTTCAAAATATTCTATAATATACGGTGGTGCACAGAAGAACCTGGCTCCTGCCGGTATGGCTTTTATTATTGTTAAAGAGGATGCGCTGGGTAAGGTTAGCCGGAAAATACCTTCTATGCTCGATTACAGAACTCATATCAAGGGAGAATCGATGTTTAACACTCCTCCGGTATTCGCTGTTTTTGCTGCCCAGCAAACCCTGCACTGGCTTAAATCGCTTGGTGGTGTGGCTGCCATACAGAAGAAGAATATTGAAAAAGCCACTATCCTTTATGATGAGATTGAAAGAAACAAGCTCTTTATTCCAACTGTAGCTGATCCGGGTGACAGATCGCTGATGAACATTTGTTTTGTTATGTCTGAAGAATATAAGGACCTGGAACAGTCTTTTGCAGAATTTGCAAAATCAAAAGGTCTCCTTGGTATTGGCGGACACAGATCGGTTGGAGGATTCCGCGCTTCAACATATAATGCTCTGCCAAAGGAAAGTGTTGAAGCACTGGTGGCAGCCATGCAGGATTTTGAAAGAAATAACTGATAAATTAAATATTAAAACATTTATTCCGGTATTGTCAGCCGGATATTAAATCATTGTTTTATATGAAGATACTTGTTGCGACAGAGAAACCTTTTGCCCCCATGGCAATTAAGCAAATGAGTGAAGTGGCGGAGGCAGCAGGTTATCAGCTTGCTCTTCTTGAATGCTACGGTGATGCTTCTGAACTGATAAAGGCTGTGGAAGATGCAGATGCCCTGATAGTCAGAAGTGATAAGGTAACAACCAGTGTACTTGATGCAGCGAAACAACTGAAAATTGTTGTCAGAGCGGGCGCAGGTTACGATAATCTCGACCTGCAGGCATGTACTTCTCATAATGTTGTTGCTATGAATACACCGGGACAAAATGCCAATGCCGTGGCCGAACTGGTTTTTGAACTTATACTCTACCAGATAAGGCACGGGTTCAGTGGCAGGGCAGGAACAGAATTAAGGGGTAAGACACTGGGACTGCATGCCTTTGGCAATGTGGGTAAATATGTTTCTGATATAGCACGTGGATTCGGCATGGATGTATATGCATATGATCCTTTTGTGAGCGAGAGGATCATGAAAAACAATAATGCAAAACAATGCATTAATGTCAATGAAATGTACAGAAAGTGCCAGTACATCTCTGTGCATATGCCTTTTAACGAAATTACAAAAGCCTCCATAGGATATGATCTTCTTAAGCAAATGCCTCCGAATCCCGTCCTGGTAAACACCGCACGAAAAGAGCTTATAAATGAAGCGGAACTGTTAAAGATGTTTGAGGAAAGACATGATTTCAGTTACCTTGCAGATGTCTCGCCCGATTGTAAGAATATTTTAGAAGAAAAATATAAGGACAGGTTCATTTTTACTGTAAAGAAGATGGGTGCCCAGACTGAAGAGGCAAACCTGAATGCCGGTGTGGCTGCAGCCCGGCAGGTTGTGAGCTTCTTCAAAACAGGTAATGTTAAATACAAAGTGAATTAGCTGAAAAATTAAATATTAAAATGGCAGTTGTCAAACCTTTCAGGGGACTTCGTCCCCCAGTTACTATAGCCAGCGAACTGGCTTGCCTCCCGTATGATGTGATGAATGCCGAAGAAGCCAGAAAGATGGCAAAAGGGAAAAAAACCTCGCTTCTTCATATAACAAGGTCGGAGATCGACCTGCCTCCGGATACCGATACTCATTCTGAACTTGTGTATGAAAAATCGAGCGAGAATTTCAGAAAATGGCAGGAGAAAGGATGGCTTGTGCAGGATGACACACCTAACTATTATATTTATGCCCAGACAATGAAGGGACGTACACAATACGGTATTGTGGGGTGCGCATCAGTCGATGACTATCTCAACGGTGTTATAAAAAAACATGAGCTGACACGACCCGATAAGGAACAGGACCGTATGGTGCATGTCAGGGTCAATAATGCTAATATAGAACCTGTATTCTTTGCATACCCGTCTGTTAAGGAACTAGATGAAATAGTAAGTAACATTGTTGCATCCGGCAAACCTGAATATGACTTTATCTCGGAAGATGGTTTTGGTCATACATTCTGGGTAATAAGAGATGCCGGGATAAACAGTACTATTGAGAAACTATTCAGCGAAAAGGTACCTTTTACCTATGTGGCCGACGGTCATCACCGTACAGCAGCAGCTGCCCTTGTTGGGAAAGAGAAAAGAGATAATAACCCGAATCATAATGGAAATGAAGATTACAACTTTTTCCTGGCAGTTCATTTTCCTTCTGACCAGTTAAGGATAATAGACTACAACAGGACAGTGAAGGATCTCAACGGACTCACACAGGAAGAACTACTTCAGAAACTAGAGACAGGATTTGTTGTTAAGGAGAAGGGTGTAAAGAACTATAAGCCACGCAGGCTCCATGAAATTTCCATGTACCTTGAGGGAAAATGGTACAGCCTGACAGCAAGGCCCGGTACATATGATGATAGTGATCCTATCGGTGTCCTGGATGTGACCATACTGACCGACCAGGTGCTTGCTCCGATTCTCGACATACAGGATCTGAGAAGGTCAAAGCGTATCGATTTTGT
>DATFLA010000133.1:0-4103 GCA_035268305.1 Bacteroidales bacterium
CAGTACTGCAGCTATAACTGCTCTTGAACAGTCATCTGCAAGGTACTTTCAGCGCCCGGGAGCCACTTATGTCGATTATGATACTACCGCTACAAGCCTTAGTGGCTGGGGAGGCAAATTTACGATAGGAAAAGGAGCAAAAGGTCACTGGAAATATTCAGCAGGTATCACAATGCTCTCTCCCGGACTCGAGCTTAACGACCTGGGATATATGAATTATGCAGATGATATTACGCAAACTAATGAGGTTACATATCTTATTACTCAACCCGTGTCAATTTTTAACAGTTACGACATAACACTGGAACAGTTCAATTCCTGGAATTTCAGCGGCAACTACCTAGGGTCCGGCGGACACCTGGCATTCAATTCAATATTTAAAAACCAATGGAACTTTTCAGCCAACCTGATTTATCATTCTAAAAGTCTGGACACAAGGGTATTGCGGGGCGGATATGATATGAAAATGCCATTCAAAGTGACCTCATTCGGAAGCCTTACAACCGACCAGGCCAAGAAGGTTATCGGGCAGATTCAATATAGCTATGAGAAATCAGGCAGTAACTCATCCCTTGCCTATGAGATTCAGCCGAGAATTGTATTCAGACCCATAAACAGTCTCAGGCTCAGCGTTGCCGCAAATTATGACGGTAACCGCGATAACCTGCAGTATGTTGATACGAAGGCTTTCGCTACTGGGGACAGGTATATTCTTGGAAGAATAGACCAGGAGACACTGGGTCTGACTTTCAGAGTTGACCTGAATATTACTCCCGAATTTTCAATACAATATTATGGCAGCCCTTTTATTTCTAAAGGAAAATATTCCCTGCTAAAATATATTACAAATCCCAGGGCCGGGTCGTATGATAACAGGTTCCAGGTTTATAATACACAAAATTTACCTGATGGAAGCTATCTCCTGAACGATCCTCTTTACGGTTCCTATAACATTGCCAATCCCGATTTTAATTTCCACGAGTTCAGATCTAATCTTGTCGCCAAGTGGGAGTATCGGCTGGGATCATTTATATACCTTGTCTGGTCCTCACAACGTTCCGGAACCACAGGGGACCCCGGTGCTTCTTTTGGGAAATCATATAAAGAGTTACGAAATATATTCCCCGATAATATATTCCTGGTTAAGCTTAACTACTGGTTCTCTCTCTAGTTAATCTTCAGTTTGTATAGCCGGGATATTAAATTTCAGGCTTATTATAAGAAGGAAGAGTTTGTTTGTGTGATTTAGAACAGCTTTTTGGGCTTGCTATTGAAGAAATCTTTATTTTTAACGCCTCAGATACGAAAGACAGACCATAATGACTGATACCGGTATTGTTTTCAGACAAATAGAAAAGAAGGACAACAAAGAAATAGCTGATCTTATCAGGACTGTATTCAGAGAATTCGGCATTGATAAACCGGGTACAGTGTATTTTGATCCGACAACTGATAATCTGCATGCTTTATTCGGAGTGGATGGTTCCGGTTACTGGGTTGCTGAAGACAATGGCAAAATAGTGGGAGGTTGTGGTGTTTATCCTACGCCGGGATTGCCTGATGGTTGTGCAGAGCTAGTGAAATTATATCTCTCTGCATCTCACAGGGGCCGGGGAATAGGCTGGACGCTGATGAAGAAAACTTTTAAGATGGCCCGGGAACTTGGATATAGTAAGTTATACCTTGAGTCCCTGCCGGAACTTGGGAAGGCAATATCACTATATGAAAGTGCAGGTTTCCGAAAGCTGTCGGGACCCATGGGCGACTCCGGGCATTTTGGTTGTAATATCTGGATGATAGCAGATCTTTGAAGAAAAAATAATAATGCAGGTTTAAGAACTTACAATGAATTTTAACTTTAAAACAAAAGAAGATGAATAGTGCTGCAGTTACAGGATCGTTTGTTGTGATATTTGCTTTACTCTTTTATACAATTGGTTTTCTGAAAGTAAAGAAAATAAAAGCTATAAGTAATTTTGTGCTTGTCTTTTATACAATCGGGGTGTCGCTTGATATAACCGCAACAACTTTTATGATAATAGGTTCAACCAAGGGTATTATAACGCCTCACGGCCTTATCGGATATTCGGCTCTCCTGGCAATGCTTACCGATACAGTTTTATTTTACAGGCACAGAATGAGATCAGGTGCCAAAGAGATTTTAGGCAAAGGGGTACAACTTTATTCAATATTAGCCTATTCGTGGTGGGTTATATGTTTTATAACCGGTGGTCTGCTGGTACTTGTAGATAAGATGCCCAAATAGAATAAATTTTTCCTTGTTAAGATTAGTATTCCATCTCTAATTTCAATAGAAATAGATAACTTGGTCTTCATTATAAATTAATAATGAAGGGTATAATATCCGTATTGATTCAACGGCTAAGAAGTATCGGCAATGCTGTTAGGGGACTTGGTAACCTGCTTGAAAATGAACCCAATGTCCGGATACATATTATTGCTGCGGTTTCTGCCATCATCCTTGGTATTATAACGGGAATAACTACTGTGGAATGGTTAATAATTGTTGTTGTTGCAGGTATGGTCTTCGTATCTGAAATATTTAACAGTGCTGTTGAACGACTTGCAGATATTGTCGATCCGCATCAAAACGAAAAAATCAGGATAATAAAAGACTATGCTGCAGCTGCAGTACTTGTTTCTGCAATTATTGCCCTGACAGCGGGATTAATAATATTCATACCCGGGATAATTAACCTTTTCCGGTAAATGTATGGTATTCATAATGTTGAAGATTCCGGGCCCGGTGAAGTCTCTACAATCCCCTGAGAATTGATTCAGCTTCGTGCCAGTCATCTTCCGGGGTACCATGCTCACCTCTTGCCATTCTTTCATAGTATATTTCCCTGGCTTTTTCACGGATTTCATCTTCAGTGGGAACGGTTTTTTTTGTTGAGTTCCTTGTCTTCTTTGGAGTTGCGGCTGGGGCCGCCGGTTTTTTTGTCTTGCTGACAACCTTTTCTTTTTGAGTTTTCATAGCCGGAAGTTTTAAAATGTTTGGTACTGTCTTTTCAGGATAACAAAATTATTTGTTTTTGCAGAGCGCAAATTTCATTTCAGTTTCAATAAATTTAAGATTTTATTACACTCCTCTGATATAAACGCCCCGGTATGCGTACCTGTTCATTCATCATCTGCTTTTTCTTTCTTTTCAACTATTATTGTACAATGTGACGCAAGAGCGGCCAGTGTACCGACAGCAGCAAATACAGGTGCAAGTACGGCACCTATCGCACCAACCGTAAGAGGGAATTCCATTATTGTAACATCTTTATCATTCTTAATTATTATCTTTCTGGCATTTCCCTCGCGGATGATCTCTTTTATCTTTCCCATGAGGTCATCTCCCGATACTTTGAATGACTCCTGGTTTGAATTTTCTTCACCTTTCATTATGGAATTTTTAGTTAAATCAAAGGTAGATTTTGTTTGGATCAAAGTCAATATTTTTAGACGGTTGCGGCTAACAATTTTTCTAATATTTTCTGGCATTTTCCCATTACAGGAAAACCCGAAAATGTTATCTAAAACCGTGAACTGAGAACATCCCTGTTAATATACAAATAAGAAATTATAGGTACTGTAGTCCGGGATTTTGAAGGTCAGTCGTCATCATGACCCGCCATTAATATAAAATTGTATTGTACATTGAGTACAGAAGCTATATATTCCCCCTTTTCAATTATATCTTCATCACCTTCTTCATAATACCAGTTGATTATCAGCTTCTTGTTCTTGAGCAAAACAGTCTCGATTTTTTTAAGAATCTCAACATAGAATTTCAGGTTGTTTGTATTCAGGTATTCAAGATGGAAATCAACGCAGGTAACTTCAGCCGGATCTGCAAGGTAACTTCCAACCATTGCTTCAAACTGTCTCGAAAATTCAGTAATATTACTAATCATGGACCGTCCTTTGATCCTGATCATCCCGTTGGAATAGAGAGCAACTTCAGGTGTGCTTTTAGTTGCCTGGATTTTTTTTCTTAAAGAATTCATTCAGTTTAAAAATCCTTATTATAAGATGTTGATTCTTCTCATTTACACCTCTTCCCCAAGGTGTTAATCTTCAGATTTAGTTGA
>DATFLA010000134.1:0-3763 GCA_035268305.1 Bacteroidales bacterium
TCTTGAAGCATTTATTCTGGTGTTTATAGTTGTTTATCTTTTCCTTCAGGATTTCCGTTCCACTCTTATACCTGCAATATCCGTTCCTGTGGCTATTATTGGTACATTTTTCTTCCTGAACCTTTTCGGATTCAGTATTAACCTTTTAACCCTGTTTGCTCTTGTACTGGCAATAGGGATTGTGGTAGATGATGCCATAGTAGTGGTGGAGGTGGTTCATGCCAAACTGGACCAGGGTTACAGATCTCCTCTTAAAGCCTCTGTTGATGCTATGAATGAGATATCACCCGCTATAGTCTCTATAACACTTGTGATGGCTTCTGTTTTTATTCCGGTTACCTTTATTGGAGGATCATCGGGTGTATTCTTTAAACAGTTTGGAATAACAATCGCCATTGCTATTATATTGTCGGCTGTAAACGCTCTTACCCTCAGCCCGGCACTGGCAGCTATCTTTCTTAAACCTAAGAAAGGCCATGAGGCAGGAGGGAAGAAACATATGAGTTTCTTTCAGCTGTTCAATGCAGGGTTCAATGCAGGCAGGGAAAGGTACGGACTGGTAGTGGAGAAACTGGCAAAAAGGAAATGGATAGTTATTCTGGCTGTATTGATTTTCTCAGGTGGTCTTTATGCACTGATGAAGACTACCCCGTCAGGCTTTGTTCCTGATGAGGATATGGGTACAATTTTCGTGAATGTAATGCTTCCTCCTGCATCCTCTCTTGAGAGAACAGAAGCGGTTACGGCAGAGGTTGACAGTATTGTCAGGACAATTCCGGGAGTGCATAATGTACTTCAGATGGCAGGAAGGAGTATGATGGCCGGTAGCGGAAGTGCCTACGGAATGATAATTCTTGAATTGAATAACTGGAAGGACAGGCCGGGAATAACTAACGTAGACATCATACAGCAACTGATGTTTAAAACATCGGGCATAAAGGAAGCCAGGATAATACCATATTCTTTGCCAACAATAATGGGATTTGGCATCAGCGGGGGGTTTTCTCTTGAACTCCAGGATAAAGGAGGCCATACCATTGATGAGTTTTACAAAGTATCGCAGGATTTTCTTTCGGCTCTGAATAAACGTCCGGAGATACAAATGGCTGCTACAACATATAACCCTTCATTCCCTCAATACATGTTGTCAGTTAATGTACCGCGCATTAAGGAGGCAGGTTTAACAGTCAGTGGTGTCATGAGAACGATGCAGGCTGTTTTCGGCGGAATGTATGTTAATAATTTCAACCAGTTCGGAAAACAATACAGGATAATGCTGCAGGCGGACCCCTCTTATCGCAGGAATCCGGGCGACCTTAACAAGTTATATGTAAGGACGGCACAAGGCAACATGGCCCCCATAACTGAATTTATAACGCTGAAAAAAGTGTATGGTCCGCAAAGTATATCACGATTCAATATGTATACATCAATTTCAGTAAACGGCTCTCCTAATAAGGGATACGGTTCCGGCGATGCCATGATGGCGATAGAACAGGTTGCACAGCAGACACTTCCTCAGGGTTACGGTTATGAGTTTTCAGGTGTAAGCCGCGAAGAGCAGAGCAGCAGCTCACAGGCTCTGTATGTGTTTGCCCTTAGTTTTCTGTTCGTCTATTTTCTCCTGAGCGCACTTTATGAGAGTTACCTGTTACCGCTTGCGGTACTGCTTTCAATACCGGTGGGACTTACGGGTACCTTTGTATTTGCCAGGATCTTCAATATTGAAAATAATATCTACACCCAGATTTCCCTTATTATGCTGGTGGGTCTTCTGGCAAAGAACGCTATCCTTATTGTTGAGTTTGCGGTAACCAGGAGGGAACATGGTCAGTCTCTTTTGCAAGCTGCCATCGATGGGGCAAAGGCAAGGATAAGGCCTATTCTAATGACTTCTTTCGCCTTTATCTTCGGTGTTATGCCGCTTATGTTCGCTGTAGGGGCCGGGGCAAATGGTAACCGTTCTATTGGTACCTCTGCTGTTGGTGGTATGATTTTCGGAACCCTGTTCGGTATACTTGTTGTGCCCATTCTTTTTATGATTTTCCAGGATCTTCAGGAAAGGCTCAGGGTAAATAAAGAGCGTTACAATAATGACGAATTAACACCATTAGAAAACAAATGATCATGTATTCAAAAAAAATATTAAAAGCAGGTATCATTGTATTGTTTATTACATTAATGGTTCCTTCATTTGATGCCTGCAAGATAATTCAACCATATTCACATCCGGATTTTGTACAGCAGGGACATCTCTACAGGAATCAGACAGTTTCAGATACTTCCAATATATCAACCATTCCCTGGAAAAATCTTTTCAATGATCAACAGCTGATCTCACTGATTGATGAGGCACTTAATAATAATCCTGATATGAGGATTGCCGCCATCCGTATGAAAAAAGCTGAAGCTACTCTAAAACAAAGTACGGCGGCTTTATTCCCTTCCCTTAATGCTAATGCCAATGCCACGCTGCAGGGAAACGACGGAACAAAAACATCTGAGAATTACCAGGTGTCGGCAAATTCGTCGTGGCAGGTTGATATTCTTGGAAGACTCAGGAATACAAGAAGAGGAAACCTCGACCTGTTCCTGCAGAGCGAGGCATATATCCGTGCCGTTAAGACACAGCTTATTTCTGATGTAGCCATAAGTTATTATTCTTTACTGGCCCTTGATGAACAGCTCAGTATCACGGAGAAAACAGTGGAGAACAGGAAATCTGAGGTGGAAACACTAAAAGTGATGATGCAAAGTGATATGGTTACCGGGGCAGATCTTGTGCAGAGTCAGGCCAGCCTGTATTCGGCCCGGGTAAGAATACCTGATCTGAAGCAAAGCATATACGAAGCCGAGAATGCCCTGAGTATTCTGCTGGGCAGGAACCCGGGGCCGATTAAGCGGGGGTCAATTTTTGATGAGAAAATTAATATAGACCTGAAAACGGGTATACCAGCTCAGCTTCTTGCCAACCGTCCCGATGTTCAGGAAGCGGAATACCAGCTCAGGTATGGTTATGAAATGACTAATCTTGCACGAAAGAATTTCTATCCTGTTCTGACTATTTCTGCTGCTGCCGGTTATCCAATTGGAAGTGTAAATGATATATTTAATCCTGCTTCGGTGTTCTGGAATCTGATAGGTGGACTTACTCAACCTTTGTTTAATCAGGGCCTGAACAGGCAACGGCTTAAAATTGCAAAAGCCAACCAGGAAGAGAACATAGAGAACTACAGGAAGACCCTGCTCCAGGCAGAGCAGGAGGTAGACAATGCCTTAAACGGATATGAGACAACCACAGACAAGATAAGGATGCGATCTCAACAGATAACATACCTCGAAAAAGCTGTGGATTATACTATGGAGCTCTTAAAATATACTTCAACAACAAACTACAATGATGTACTGTCATCAGAAGTGGCACTGTTATCTGCACAGCTGAGCGGTGTTGATGATAAATTTCAGCAGCTTCAGTATATTGTCACCCTTTATTCGGGCCTGGGAGGTGGCTGGAGATAGTAAAACCGGCTACATACATTGATTTGTTCCACAGACAGGTAAAAAATTAAAAGTATGCATGGCTAAAGGATTGTAAATTGTTTATCTTACAATTCAGATCAAAAATCCTTTAACCATGGTAAGATTTTACAAGTATTCGTGTAATCTTTTCTTGTTTCTCACAATTTTGGCAGCATTGTCATTATCGTTTATATTTTCAGGATGCCTGAGACAGAATAATGATAGTAAATCTCTTGAGGAAGGA
>DATFLA010000135.1:0-4797 GCA_035268305.1 Bacteroidales bacterium
TTATATCCTGGAGATACCGCTGGCCTGGCTCCTTGCTATCAATGCAGGTATGAATGAGAAAGGTGTTTTTATTGCCATTGTAATAGCTGAAACGGTACTCACAGTTGTGTCTTGGCTGGTTTTCAGACGTGGTAAATGGAAACTAAGGATTGTCTGATTGTTCAAGGGATTATTCCAGAAAATTATTGATCAGTATCAATTCCGGAATCTTTCCTCAGCTTTTTTTTAGTACTCTTTTTGTGCTTATCGTCAAGCCTTTTGAGCTTTGAGGCAAGGTTGGGGGTGGTTTTCTTTCTTTTCTTCTGAACTGTAAGAGATCGTGATATCAATTTATAAAATCTTTCAACAGCTTCTGTACGGTTAGCAAACTGTGATCTTTCCGATTGTGAAACTATAATGATCTCACCTTCCCTGTTTATACGTTTTTCCAGCTTTTTAAAGAGTAGTAATTTCTCCTCTTCACTAAAAAGTCTGGTCTCTTTTATATTAAATCTCAGTTCTATCCGCGAACTTACCTTGTTTACGTTCTGTCCACCCGGACCGCTGCTGCGGGTAGCAGAAAAAACAAATTCATTTTCAAAATTTCTTTCTTTTAATTCATCCGGTTCCATTGTTTTTAATTTTCAGAGAAAGAACAGGGCCACGCCTCCTACACTGACCATGGCTCCGATGATTTCGGCAACAGTTACCTTTTGCTTATATAAAATCACTGAGGGAAGTATTATAAATACAGGAACAAGAGCCATTATGGTGGAAGCTATGCCTGCCTCGGTGTAGCGTATGGCTATCAGGGAGAAAGAAACACCAAGGAATGGTCCGAAAAAAGATCCTACCCCTGTAAGAACCAGGCCATGCCTGTTCTTCAGTGCTTTTTTTACATTGCCCCATCTTGAAAGTAAAGTTATAAGTAGTGTGTAACCGGCAATGCCTGCTATTACCCTGATCTGGGTGGCAGCAAAAGGATCATAGTCCTTCATTCCAAGCTTACTTAGTACTAGACCAAGTGCCTGACCCACGGCACCGCCAAAAGCTAATAATATCCCTGTGGGTTTAAGTTTCAATGATAGCTTTTCTCCTTTACCATTCCTGCTGAAAATTGCCATGGCGATACCGCAGAAAGTGAGTGTCATACCCAGGTAATGAAAGAGTGTAAGACGTTCACCTATTATGAAAAAACTGAAAAAAGCCGTTATGGGAGGGACAAGTGTCATAATGAGCATGGCAAACCTTGAACCTATAATAGTGTATGATTTGAAAAGGAAAAGATCACCAAAAACGAATCCCACAAATCCCGACAGGGATAGCCATATCCAGTTTTCCCTGTTTGCATCGGCAGGGAGCAGCATACCCCTGTGAACGATAGTGAAGAGGCTGAGAAAAACTAAACCAATTATCAGCCTTATTATGTTTACGGAAAGGGATCCTATTTTCAGACTGGCCGACTCAAATGACAATGATGTTGCTGTCCAGAAAACTGCAGTCAGGAGAGCTGCAAATTCACCTGTATGTACTGAGAAAAAACTCATTAATAAGCCTGTTGTCTTAAATATTAAGGCGTTAAAAATACTTCAATTTTGCTTATTAAGCTTTTACAAGGTATGAACAGCAGCACTTTTTTTTCGGCTGATACAGGGGCATATCTGTTGATTGCCTCCTTTTATTCTTGCCCTTCAAAGATATAATCACCTGAACCTGCTGTCATTATAATTTTATTACCATCTGTTTTGATGTTTTCAAGGTTCTTATTGTCCCTGAATGACTTTCCGTGTTCAGTTAGGCTATCGGCATTTACACCGGGCAGAGTTATGGTGGCAGTTGTATTTGCGGGTATTTTCACTGTAAATATCACCCTGCCGTCTTTTCTTTCCCAGCCCGATATGATAGTACCATAAGGACTTTCGAATGTAGCTTTACAATAGTCTATTCTGGAGGTAGTATGTGGCTGAATAAGGATATGTTTATATCCGGCGCCCTTTGTATCTATACCTGCTGCCACCCTGTACATCCAGTCACCTATTGCTCCATAGGCATAATGATTAAATGAATTCATCCCGGCATCCTCAAAAGTACTGTCGGGTTTTTCTCCATCCCATCTTTCCCAGATAGTGGTAGCACCCATCTTTACAGGGTATAGCCATGAAGGATAGGTCTCCTGAAGAAGAAGATCGTAGGCGACATTTGTATATCCGTTATCAGACAAGACATGACACAGATATGGTGTTCCGAGAAAACCTGTTGAGAGGTGATTGTTCCTGCTTTTTATGTCTGCAACTAGAAATTCAGCAGCATTATGGTCAAGATTTTCAGGAAGCAGGTTGAACATCAGGGCCAGGACGTATGATGTCTGTGAATTAGTGCCAACTCTTCCGGCTTTTGTAACATACTGGTAGGTAAAGACATCCTTTATCTTTTCAAAGAGATTATTGTAGGTCCTTTCATCATCAGTCTTTCCAAGAACACCTGCGGCCTTCGCCAGCAGACTTGCAGAATATGCATAAAATGCTGTTGCAATGAAATCATGGTCAGTATAACCGTCAGGCTCAGTGTGGTTATTCACAGGAGGATGGTAAAACAGCCAGTCACCATATTTGCTGCCTCCTTTCCATATATAACTGCTTCCGGCTTTCTTCCTGATATACTCCACCCATTTCTTCATGCTTTTGTATTGATTTTTAAGTATCTGTGTGTCGCCGTATACTGTGTACATTGTCCATGGAGCAATAACAGCTACATCACCCCATCCTGCCGATGGTGCTGCTGTAACTGCGTTCTGACGGTTAAGTACATCCGGAATCACATCAGGCACTTCACCCCCGGGTTTCTGATCAGCTGCTACATCTTTCAGCCATTTTGTAAAGAAGGCAGAAACATCAAAGTTAAAGGCGGCTGTACGACAGAAGGCCTGGGCATCACCAGTCCAGCCCAGCCGTTCATCTCTTTGCGGACAGTCTGTGGGTACATCCACAAAATTGCCTTTTTGTCCCCATTGTATATTATGCTGCAGCTGGTTAACAAGAGGATTAGAACATTCAAAGCTGCCGGTAAGAGGCATGTCGGAATGAACCACCATCCCTGTCAGGTCATCAGTGGTAAGCTCGCCGGGGTAGCCTGTAACTTTGACATATCTGAATCCCATGAAAGTGAATCGTGGTTCATATATTTCTTCCCCGTTTCCTGAGAGGGTGTATGTAATCCGGCACTTTGCTGAACGCAGGTTTGCAGTATAAAATTCTCCGTGTTTATCGAGTACTTCTGCATGGTTAAGTGTCACAACAGTACCCCTGCTACCTTTAACCTTTAACCTGATCCATCCTACCATATTCTGACCCATATCAACAAGTAAGTCTCCCTTGGGGGACCTGAATATCCTGACAGGTTTTATTTCTTCTGTTATTCTAACCGGGTAGCTTTGTGACGCTATAAGGTTACTATTGTTGTAATGTCCTGTCTGTACATTTTTCCAGCCTGAATCATCATATCCCGGACTATCCCAACCCTTAAGCATTTTTGTTGCATCATAAGTCTCCCCGTTATATATATCATCCATTCTAATTGCACCATTATTTGTTGCCTTCCATGAACCGTCGCTTATAATGCTTGTCTCAGTACCATCCGTGAACTTTATAACAACCTGTAATAACACACCCAGTTTCTTCCCGTAAATAGCCCAGTTATCGCCCCATCCAAGAGTGCCCCTGTACCATCCGTCACCCAGGACAGCTCCGATTGCATTTTCTCCTTTTCTGAGAAGTGCAGTAACGTCATATACCTGGTATTGAAGCCTTTTATGATATGAGGTCCAGCCTGGAGTCAATACCTGATTACCTACCTTTTTCCCATTGAGATGCAGTTCATAGAAACCATGTGCCGTGGCATATATTCTTGCACTGGCAATATTTTTACTTAGTGTAAAGTCTTTTCTGAAATATGGCGATGGCGAATATTTCAGGGTATCACCCGGTAATTCTATCCACTCAGCCTTCCACTCATTATATGAGAGAAGTCCGGTTTCAAAGAAAGCCACATCGCTCCAGCCCGATGAATTACCCTTATTGTCCCAGACTTTTACCTGCCAGTAATAGCGACGGCCGGAAATAAGATCCTTGCCTTTATATGGTACAAGTACCGATTCTCCTGATTCTGTTTTACCAGTTTTCCACACAATTGATGAAGAGGTAAACCGGGGACTTGTTGCTGTGCGTATTGAATATGCAGTTTGCATCACCCCGTTCTCATCCGGAATTATCTTCCATGACAACCTTGGCTGAGTAGTTCCAATGCCAACCGGATTTGTTTTATGTTCGCACGAAAGTCCTGTTACCACGGGACCGTGGGCCTGAAGTGTTGAGAATATCCAAAGAAAGGGAATAATAAGTCTGAGTGATTTCATAACAATAAAAGGTTTTGTAATAATTATCAAGGTTATAAAAAATTGTCTTAATAAAAAAGTCCGGCAAATAGCAAAATCGTTACTTAAAGTTTTTAAATTGCAGTTTACATAAACCTGAATATATATTAATAATGAATCCGTTTGCTGGTATATTACTTATCGCACTTGGCAGCATAGGTGCTGCAAGTTTCTATGTGCCTTTTAAAAAGGTTAAAATATGGGCCTGGGAATCATATTGGTTAAGCCAGGGTGTTGCTGCCTGGTTAATAGCTCCCTGGGTGTTTGCCCTGGTTTTCGTGCCTCATGGTGAACTGTTTAATATTATAAGGGAATCACCCGTGTCTGCAAAGCTTATGGCTGTATTGTTCGGTGCATTATGGGGATTCGGAGGCCTTACCTTCGGACTC
>DATFLA010000136.1:0-2812 GCA_035268305.1 Bacteroidales bacterium
GAAATCATATGTTGATAATGCTTATGGAAGGGTTGTAACAGAAGAAGGAAATATTCCGGCACAGGAACTTTTAAAGGAAGTATTTGAACCTGTCGACAGGCAGTGGAGAGGTATTGGAGTGATACCTGGAGGAGGACTGAAACTGAAAGAAAAATACTATGCATTTGATGCTGAAAAGCGATTTTCACTTGAGGATATCAAAACTGAAGAGCCTAAGGGATGTATTGCAGGGGAGATACTGCAGGGCTTAAAGAGACCAGGTCAATGTCCCTCTTTTGGTACCCTGTGTACCCCGGATAAACCTCTCGGAGCACCTATGGTCTCGTCGGAAGGCGCATGCGCAGCCTACTACAGGTATTCAGGTAACCAGATCAAACAGTATGATAAAGCCTGACCTTAATATATCATGCCCGATACCCATTTCGGAATATGACTGTGTTGTAATGGCTCACGGCGGTGGAGGCCGTATGTCGGACAACCTTATAAAAAAAATGTTCTTCAGCCAGCTGGGTAATGAATACCTCGATAAAGCACATGATGGCGCTATCCTGCCATTGAAAGGGAACAGGCTTGCCTTTACAACGGATTCGTATGTTGTAAATCCTGTGTTTTTTCCCGGTGGCAACATTGGTGAACTGGCTGTTAACGGCACTGTGAACGACCTTGTCTGCTGTGGGGCAAAGCCTCTATATATATCACTTGCATTTATCATTGAAGAGGGCTTCCTTATGAATGATCTGTGGAGGATAGTTCTTTCGATTAGTTTAGCTGCTAAGGAAGCCGGTGTGAAAATTGTTACCGGTGATACAAAGGTTGTTGAAAAAGGAAAGGGTGATAAGATTTACATAAATACAAGCGGAGTGGGAGAGATAGCCCCGGGAATTGAAATATCCCCTGAACGATGCAGTCCCGGCGATATTATTATCTTAAACGGCACTGTTGCTGATCATGGTATAGCTATCCTGTCCAAAAGACAGAATCTCTCTTTCGAATCGGGAATAGTGAGCGATACAGCATCATTATCAGGTATGATGGCAGATGTTTTTGAAAACTGCAGGGATGTACATGTGCTCAGAGACCCCACACGCGGAGGGCTGGCAAGCAGTCTTAATGAGATAGCTTCATCGGCTGGAGTGGGTATTACAATTTATGAAGATTCGATACCACTCAATGAAAGTGTCAAAGGGGCCTGTGAACTCATGGGTTTTGATCCTCTTTACGTGGCTAATGAAGGAAAGATACTTGTGTTTGTTCCCGGCGATGAAGCCGAAAAAGTACTCGCGATCATGAAAAGACATCCTGAGGGTAAAGAAAGCTCAGTGATAGGGGAGGTGACCGGAAATGATAAGGGTTTAGTAAAGCTGAAAACACTTGTCGGAAGTACAAGGATAGTGGATATGATATCCGGGGAACAGCTTCCGCGGATATGTTGAATAATTATAGGAGGAGCTACGGATGCGAGGAGGAATTCCTGTATCAATAATAACACAGAATGTCAGGATGAGGGCAATTCTGAAACGTCTCGGCCGGGTAGCCGAGTCTGACTCTTCTGTGCTTCTTGTGGGTGAAACAGGATCAGGGAAGGAGATTTTTGCTGATTATCTCCATAACTTAAGTTCAAGAAATCAAAAACCAATAGTTAAGATAGGTCTTTCAGCGCTGCCTTCCGACTTGATGGCCAGCGAATTATTCGGTCATGAAAAAGGGGCTTTTACTGGTGCTGAAGCCAGTAAGAAAGGGCTTTTTGAACTGGCAGACCATGGCAGCCTGTTCCTGGATGACATTGATGATGTACCGGCGGAGATTCAGGCAAAACTGCTTAGGGTGCTGGAATCCAGGGAGATGATGCGCATAGGCGGACTGAAAAACATTCCTATCGATATAAGGCTTATCTCTGCTTCGAAGGTAGATCTTAATGAACTTGTTAAGAGGAATATGTTTCGCTCTGACCTTTTTTATAGGATCAATGTGGTTACAATTGATATACCACCGTTGAGAGAAAGAATAGATGATATCCCGCTTCTGGTGGATCATTTTCTTAAGCGATTTGCACCAAACAGGAATATTAAAATAACCAATGATGCAATGTCGTGCCTTACAAGCTATTATTGGCCCGGTAATATAAGGGAGCTGAGGAATGTGGTACAGAGGGCGGCGCTTTTTGCCGAAGATGTTATATCGTCGGAAGAGTTATCCCCGGAGGTAAGGAACAATAGCCTTGTGGATAAGCTAACAGGTTCATGCATGGATTGCTTCAGTTCGGGGGGTATGTCATACCAGAGTACTCTCGAGTGTCTGGAATATAAAATGATAAGGGAAGCCCTGCGACGAACAAAAGGCAACCAGTCGAATGCTGCCAGGCTTCTTAATCTCAGTCTCTCCACATTCCGTGATAAGATGGCCAAGTTCCAGAGGAAACCTGCTGATTGTTAAACTGTTATTAAAATAACACGGGAATCCGCAAGTCACCTGTGGTTTTCCGTGTAAAACATATCTCATCCATTTTTCTGTTAGTTTTTCTGATTTTTTTATATTCCTGTAAATAAGGAAAATACATCTGTGTTTTATATTTCAGTCATGACATTTGTCATGTTTTGGCATGTAAGTTGCCCTAAACTGGATCAAACATAAACTTATGTCTGAAGTACAGGAAAATAAGTTTGTATTCCTGGGAGAGGTCGTGGAAGTTTTTTATTCGGGAGAAATAAGGAAGATTAAGATTGTCTGTAAACCCGGCCATCTGTTGATTGAGGCTCCGGGCAGAAATGCAATTACAATCGGGGATGAGGTTGTATTATCGGGTAACATTCTG
>DATFLA010000137.1:0-5060 GCA_035268305.1 Bacteroidales bacterium
ATATAAGGGATGTATATATGCCTGGAGGGAAAGCTCCTGCAAAAGGAGAAGTTTTTAAGAATCCTTTACTTGCCAATACACTTGAAAAAATTGTGAAAGGAGGCCGTAATGAGTTTTACAGAGGATCAATAGCCAGGGACATAGATGCTTTCATGAAGAAGAATGGAGGATTTCTTTCATACGACGACCTCTCCCGGCATCATTCGGAATGGGTAGAGCCGGTAAATACAACCTACCGTGGCTATGAAGTATGGGAATTACCGCCGAACGGACAGGGAATAGCCGCATTGCAGATGCTGAATATACTTGAGGGATATGATATAGCTTCAATGGGATTCGGTTCTGCGGAATATATGCACCTCTTCACAGAAGCAAAGAAACTTGCCTATGAGGACAGGGCAAAATATTATGCAGATCCGGCTTTCAGTAAAATTCCTGTTCAGCAACTGATATCAAAAAAATATGCTGCAGAAAGACGTAAACTCATAAACAGGGAAAAAGCATCGAAAATTTATGAACCTGGCAAGATAGAAGCAGCAAATACTGTTTACATGACAGTTGCTGATAAATACGGCAATATGGTATCTCTCATCCAAAGTAATTACAGGGGAATGGGATCGGGTATGTGTCCAACCGGCCTGGGATTTATATTACAGGACAGGGGTGAAATGTTTACATTGCAGGAGGGCCATGCCAATGTATATGCGCCAGGCAAGCGACCATTTCATACTATCATACCTGCATTTATAACAAAAAATGGAAAACCATGGATCAGCTTTGGCGTCATGGGCGGAGATATGCAGCCACAGGGTCATGTCCAGATTGTAATTAATCTTGTGGATTTCAAAATGAACCTTCAGGAAGCAGGCGATGCTCCCAGGATGCACCATATTGGATCATCAGAACCGACTGGTCAGCAGATGACTGATGGGGGAACCCTGTTGCTTGAGAGCGGATTCAGGACCGAGGTGATACAGAAACTTATGTCGATGGGACACAGGATACAATGGGATCTGGGCGGATATGGAGGCTACCAGGCTATTATGTGGGATGAAAAGAACGGAGTCTATTATGGTGCATCCGAATCGCGTAAAGACGGACAGGCTGCGGGTTACTGATCATAGTCGACACTCTTTCCCAACCTGAATATAAAATGTTTTTCGGAGTACACCATCTCCAGTATACCAAAATAAACAAGGTGAGCAATGATATTTCCGGCATCGTATTGTGAGATGAACGCCAGCTTACTGAAATGTGTTACTGAAATTGTCTCGTGGACACTGAAATAATCCATGAGTTTCTTTATCTTCCCGCTGTAACCGATTAGTATTCCCCTGTCGCTTGTTTTTATCTTCCATACCTTCATGTGTATCCCTGAGGCAAGGATATTTTCATCCTTAACCCTTACATAAGCCTGCCATTTCCCCGGTTCTGTCTGGGCAAAATAAGGAACCTGCCCGCCCCTGGGAACAATAATTTCCAGTATTGTTTTTCCCGAGACCACCCATTTTCGCGACTTAAAAACAACATCAGGCTTACTATAAAGGTGTGCGGCCCCTTCCACCATATAATATTCCTCATCCGATCGCACACCGGCCAGCTTACCGTTATCCTTAACACCTATCAGCAGGGTACCTCCGTCAGTATTGGCAAAGGCTACAAGAGTTTTTGCTATTTTTCGCGAATCGGATATCTCAAACTTGAAATCAAGTTGCTGATGTTCACCTTCCTGTATCCGGTTCAGAATATAGCTATCCACAGGCAATCACATATTTCAACCGACATTGGGTAATTCGAGTACACCTGTAGTTCCCCCGGTTTCAAGATTAATACCATGCGGCACATTCGTTTTCCACGAGCCGCATGTAAAATCCGGAACATCAATAGACTGCGACCTGTTTGCAACAGACCATTCACTCAATGGAGCTATTGAACTCCATAACGCGCCATCATAAACATTCTGATCAAGCGGTAAACCATTACGCAGGCAATCTATCAGCCGCCAGTCCATAATAAAATCCATTCCACCGTGTCCACCTACTTTTTTAGCCATCTCCCCTACTCTTTTGACAATCTCGGGAGTATGATCTTTCCACATTTTTTGCATATCATCATCACTCAGCCAGTCCTCACCCAGTGCAATAAGTTGTTTCGGGTATTTAACAGCCATCCCTTTCGTTCCTTTTACAAGATGGATCCTTGAATATGGATGTGTTGAGGAAACATCGTGCTGAACAAGAATACTTTTTCCAAGGGCTGTTTTAATATGACTGGTATTAAAGTTGCCCCTGAAGCTGGCATCCTTCCATGGAGCATAAAAGTCATCCTCAGCAGCCAGTTCTTTTTCCCTGGGCTCCATAGTAAAATCAGCAGTAGACACCGATGAAAGGTATTCCATTTTATCTCCCCTGTTTATATTCAGTACCTGGCATATCGGACCAAGACCGTGGGTCGGGTAAAGATTACCATTGCGGGCCGCATTTTCCTTTAACCGCCACATATCTGTATAGGCTCCGTCAACCTGCTGATCGTCAATAGGTTTCTTGAAGTTGTATCCCATCAGGTTATGAAGATAGGCTCCCTCGCCATGGATTATATCACCAAACATACCCTGGCGGGCCATGTTAAGAGTAAGCAGCTCAAAGAAATCATAACAACAATTTTCAAGCATCATGCAATGTTTTTTTGTTCTCTCCGATGTTTCAACAAGCTGCCAGGCTTCATCCAGAGTACGTGCTATCGGAACTTCACAAGCTACATGTTTTCCATGCTCCATGGCATATACACAAATCGGTGTATGCAATACCCAGGGAGTACAGGTATATATAAGGTCAAGATCCGGCATTTCAACAAGCTTTTTCCATGCATCTTCGTCACCGAAAAATTCCTGTGCTGCAGGTCTGCCAACCTTGTTAAGATAGTTTTGTGAATCTTTAACACATACCTCCCTTTTATCACCCAGGGCTTTTATTTCAACACCATCTATATATGATAGTCGCTGAACAGCGCCGCTACCACGATCTCCAAGTCCGATGATTCCAATTCTTACAACAGGAATCGCAGGAGCAGCATATCCAGACATATTGAATCTTTGAGTATGTGTCTTCCGGACAGCTTCGATAATCTCAGGAAGATTTGATTCCTGGCTATCAGATTTACATCCCGGAACAATGCTGCCAGCCACAGCTCCGGCACCTGCTATTGTAGTGGTTTTTAAAAAATTGCGACGATTTAGTGACATGATGATCTGTTTTTTCAGGTTAACCAATTATGCAATATCACCGCAAATTACAATTATTTGGCAAAAACCACCTTTCGGAAAACAAGAAATATTTACTTCAAAGCAATATTTACAAAAAAATAAAGGCCACCATTTTTCAATGATAGGCCCCTTGCTATAAAATATAATTAACCTGAAAATGCGGGTTCAAACTTTAATTATCCTGCTGATTACCCTGTCCGTCAACAGTCTTTCTTTGCCTGATCTTTACAGTAATGTCCTTTACTAAACTTCCCGAAAGATAACCGAAAGCCATACCCCATAAGGTACTCAGGTACCAGACAGATTTTATGGGACATGTTCCCGACTGGCATCCTACAAACTTCCAGTAAAGGAACCCTCCTATAGCCCCGATAACCGCAAAGGCTATCGGAAGTGTATTCTTTCTTATAAAATCTCTCATGTCAAATTTTGTGCAAAAATAACAATTGAGAATATGCCTGTCTGTAACTTTAGTCACAGTGGCTTAAATAAATCAGGTAAATTTGAATAATCCACTGAATTTCTTTCCGTGGTCACCATTTTTCTTGTTTCCATATCGCGCAGCAGACGAGACACAACTTCCCTTGATGTATTAAGCTGATCGGCAATATCCTGGTGAGTACCTTTAAATATGGTCTGCCCGGTCGACTTATATCTCTCCCTGAAAAACCTTAACATCCTGTCATCAAGCCTTGTAAAAGCGATAGCATCAATTGCAGACAGAAGTTCATTAAACCGGTCACGATAAGAATTCATCATAAACTCTTTCCATGTTTTATACTCCGATATCCATTTCTCAGGTTTGTCAACAGGAATCGTAATTACAACAGAATCTTCCTCGGCTATCATCTTAATATTACTCTTCTGGGGAACCATACAACAGGTAAGCGACATAGCACAAATTTCACCAAGGTTGAGATAATACAACAATAGTTCCTTACCCTCTTCCGACATCCTGACTACCCTCAGACAGCCTTTAAGAACCATGGGGAAGGATTTAATATAATCACCCTCGCCGAGAATACTCTAACCGGTCTTAAGTTCCTGAAGAGTCGACACACCATCTATTTCAGACACAAGTTGCCTTTCAAGGAAAGGAAAAGTTTTTCTTACCAATTCAGTTTTTTCCATCTTTTATCTTACTAATTATATTTCCATATAACTCTTTAACAACGATACTCTCCTCTTCCCAGGTAAGTATAGCCCCGGCTTTTTCAGCATTGTTCCTTAATCCCCTGTACAAAGAATCATCATCTTTCAGAAGGGTAATAGCCTTTGCAATCTCGAAAGGAGTAACAGCCTCCAGTAAAAGTCCGCATTTATGATTACTTATTATCCCGGCTGTTTCAGGCAGTTTTGAGCAAATTACCGGAATTCCTGCCGATAGATAGTCAAAGAGCTTATTTGGGAGACTATACCTGTAATTAATATTCGTATCTTTTTCAAGACACATCCCTGCGTCTGCCATTCTTGTATATCCCGCAAGTGTTTTACTATCAACGGGACCAAAGAATTTTATCCTGTCTTCCAGGTGTTGATCCATTACCTTTCTTTCAATATCAGTAATTACATCTCCTGATCCAACAATGATCAGAGAAGTACCTTCAGTAAGGGCAATGGCATCCGTAAGCTCTTCAGCACCCTTGTCAATATTAATTCCAGTTCCTTGTAATATAACGAGAAAATCGTCCTTATTTATACCGGTAAAATCGCGTGAGACAGCCGGAAAATCTGAGTAAGATTCGCTAAGGTTTCTTACTACCATTGGCCTGACCCCATATTTTTCAGCATAAAGATC
>DATFLA010000138.1:0-2452 GCA_035268305.1 Bacteroidales bacterium
ATATCACTTTCAGAAACTTCAGGAAAAACCTGGTATCATCACTGATAAAGGTATTTGGACTGGCTTTAAGTATATCAGCTGTTATTGTTATCTGGGCATACATCATAAATGAAAACAAGTATGATAAAAATGTGCCGGACAGCGAAAGGATATACCGTCTTGATGCACAGTGGGGAAGCATGCCAGCTTTCCTGGGACATATCATCAACCAGAGCCTTTACGGACATGTGTTGTCAACAAGGCTAAATTTCCTGACAGATGCCGGTATCCAGGTAAACAATATTCCATATAACCTGAAAGAAATGGTTTTTGCTGACAGTACATTCTTTAAGGTTTTTAAGTTCAACCTTATCGAAGGTGACCCCCGGGAGGCACTGGCCAGACCATTCTCAATTATACTTTCGGAAAGTAATGCAAAGCGATTGTTTGGAGATTCAGATCCTTTAGGTAAAATCATAAGACTGGAGAATCAGTATGATTTTACTGTAACCGGTATTATGAAGGACAGACCATATCTCCATTTTAAAACAGGAGTGATTGCCTCTTTAAGCAGTATGGAGCAAATCAGGTATAAAGGTGTATTAAAGGAATACGACGGCTGGATGTATCCGACTTATATCTTGTTACCAAAAGATGTTCCCGCAGAAATTTCAAAAAAAGAAGTTCTCGATCTTATAAAAAAATCAGAATATACAGAAGACTTTTACTTCAAACCTTTTAATGATATTTACTACTCACCTGAAATTGAGAATGAAAGTAATACAAAACATGGCAATATTCTGTATAATAAAATATTGATATCTATATCCATTTTTATCCTTCTTCTGGCGGCAATTAACTTTATAAATCTGACAATTGCTGATTCAATATCGAGATCCAAAGAGGTGAGCATGAAAAAGATACAGGGGGCATCAAAGATTCACCTTGTCTCACAGTTTATGATTGAAACAATATTCTATATTATTTCATCCCTCATTATAGCATTTTTAATCATTTGGTTTTTCAATCCTGTTCTTTATTCTGTTGCAGGAATGTCAGTAAAGTTAAGCAATCTGATTAGCGGCAATAATATAACTACAGGAATTATAGCACTATTATTTTTTGTGCTTTTAACCGGCATGTACCCGGCTTACCATCTGAGTGCATACACTATTAATTCCTCAAAGATCATATCTGCCGGCAGATCGTCACATGTCAGGATCAGAAACGGACTTGTATTATTCCAGAATATAGTTGCTGTCACTCTAATATGCTGTACTCTCATTGCCTTTAAACAATTCAATTATATGAGAAAAGCAGATCTGGGATTCAATAAAAGGGATATAGTTAATCTTAATATTAATTCACAGATGGAGGATCACCTTGATCTCTTAAAGGAAAGACTGATGAAATATCCCGCTATAGAAAATGTATCTTATTCAAACAGGATCATGGGGAGTTACTGGGGATCGTGGTGTTGCGTAAACATCGAAGGCAAGGAAAACAAGTATTTTAACAACTACGTTGATGCTGATTACCTTGAGACAATGGGAATAAAACTAAAAGAGGGTAAGGCATTTTCAAGGGAAAATCCGTCTGAATTAAAAACAACATATCTCATAAATGAGACCGCCATAAAACAATATGATCTAAAAGATCCGATAGGCCAGGTTATACTTCCCGGAAATGGTATTAAAGGAACCATTATCGGAATAATTAAGGACTTCCATTACAGGGGACTTAACTATGCACAAACACCTCTTATATTATTTTATACCGATAATCATTTAAGATATGTTAATATACGTATCGACCCGGCCAATACGGCAGAATCGTTAAAGGACATAAAAACGGTGTGGAATGAATTATGCCCTGCATTTGCCTTCGAATATTCATTCCTCGACCAGACATATGATCTTCAGTACAAATCGGAAAAAAGATTTGAAAACCTTCTGTTTGTATTCACAATACTTGCCATTTTTATAGCAGGCATTGGACTCTTCGGTCTATCAACTTTTTCCACAGGACAACGAACAAAGGAAATTGGAATAAGAAGAGTAAACGGGGCAAGAGAATATGAAATTCTTAAATTGTTAAACAAGAACTTTCTTAAGATGGTGGTTATGGCTTTTATATTTGCTTTTCCGCTGTCATGGTATGCTATGCAAAAGTGGCTGATGAATTTTGCTTACAGAACTGATATAAATATATGGATATTCACTCTGTCAGCCATACTTGCACTGATTATTGCTTCCATTTCAGTAAGCTGGACCAGTTGGAGAGCGGCTACAAGGAATCCGGTCGAGGCACTACGGTATGAATGATTTTACAGCACTCAAAATAAGTGATTAGAAGGCGGTTAAGCTGGAGAACGGCAAAACAAATTATGCCAGGGAATTTCGACGGGTATCATTAGAAGAATTAGAAAACTGGCAGCATAAAAAAATAGTAATAAGAACAGGTATTTGAAAGA
>DATFLA010000139.1:0-3096 GCA_035268305.1 Bacteroidales bacterium
CGTAAACTGGTTATTAGGCTGATCGGCAACGGCTGTGTAATATTTCAGAGCTTCATCGCTATTTCCCGACGATTTTAGGCATTGAGCAAGGTAATATTGCGCGTTTTGCCTGAAACTACCGCTGGGGAACTCGTTTAGATAGTTCCTGAAGACATCGGTAGCCCTGCCATAATCGGCTGATATATAAAGGTTTTCACCAGAGGTATATAACAATGAATCTTTTTCCGACATATTAACGTCTCCGTATCCATTCAGAGTCTTTACATATGCAAAATATGACTCAACGTCATTCTTGTCAACATAAGCATTTCTCAAACCTGTCATGGCAGCTCTTGCTTCAGCAGTGGATTTGTAATCATCCACTACCTTCTTGAACTCCGCTATCGCTTTATCATCACTACCAAGATTATAATAGAGAAGACCAAGCTGAACCATAGCGGCGGGTACATACTGACTGGCCGGGTAATCGGAAATAACCTTAAGAAAATCTGCTTCACCATCCTTATAATTCTCCATAACCACACTGGCACGTCCTCTTTCATAAATTGCTTCCGGCACATACGGTGATTCGGGATATCTTTCTGTGAGATCGGTAAGCACATTCACCTTACCCTGTTCGTCATTCATTAAGCCCATGGAAAACCCTTTCTGGTACATTGCGTAATCAGCATCTAGATTACGATAATCAATTACCTTATCATAATATGTTACGGCATCCCTGTAATCTGTCGACATAAAATAACAATCGGCTATCCTGTCCCTTGTATCAGCAAGAACATCAGGTTGTATATCTGAAGATGACGATTCAAAGGTCTTGAAATGGTTAAGAGCGGCAGCATATTCTTTTGTATTGAAAAGAGCATAGCCAAGGTTGTAGCGAACAAGTTTATATTCAGGAAGAGACATAGCTCCGGGGATTCCCATAAAAGTTTCATAGTCGCTGACGGCTTTATCGTACTGACCAAGCCTGTAGCGGGCCTCACCCCTCCAGTAAATGGCCCTCGCCCTAACCGATCTGTCGTATTTTTCATACTTAAGCGACCTGTCAAACATATCAGCTGCCGCTTCAAAGTCAAGATTCTTAAAAAGCTCAAGTCCCCTGAAAAAGGCAACACGCTGGTAAGCTTCCGAGAGTCGCTGATCCTTTTCCGGTATCTTATCGAGCGCTGCCAGGGCAGCCTTATAGTTTTTAAGTTGCGTAAATGTAGCAACCAGGTAATCATAGGCTTCCTGTATCCTTGGAGAACCGGGGTACTGGTCAATATATTCCTGGAATGCAGCTATGGCTTCCCCGAAAGGTGAATATGATATGTCATAGGTAAGCTTGGCATAAGTAAGGAGTGATTCTTCCTGAATCTTTTTATCAAAACTCAGCTTTGAAGCCTGGCCGAAAGCCAGCTGGGCTCTTTTTTTATCTCCCTGCTGAAGGTAGCAATCGCCAAGTATGTTCCATACATTCTGGCTAAGAATGTCATTCCCCGGCCTTATCTCCAGAAAGATTTTAATAGCCTTGTCTGTCTCGCCTGTTTTATAGTAACAATAACCCAGTTCATACTTATCTTCGCGGGCACTGGCCCTGGCACTCTCAGCATATTTCTCAAGGTAAGGAACAGCTTCCTTGTAATTTCCCTTGTTATAATACGCATCGCCTATAAACCTGTAGAGTTCCACTACTCTCTCCTTGCCTGCCGATTTAACAAGATCAGGTGCCATCGACAATATCCCGTCATAGTCTTTCTGAAGATAAAGCATCTGTACAATATAGAAGGGCACTATGCTTCCGAATGTCTCATCGTCCTTCAAACGCATAAAGCCCTCCATTGCTGTCCTGTACATCTTTTGTTCATAGGCTATCTGTGAGAAATAATAGACTGCCGGTGGTGTATATTCCGTATCTATATCCTTTATTTCTGAAAACATAAGAAGAGCTCTCGGCTTATTACCACGCATATACAGTGAATAACCAAGTCTGAAAAAATACTCGGGAAGCTTTTCCGGCTTCAGCTCCTGCCTGTTAACTGTTTCGTACCATTTTACTGCATTTCTGTAATTCTTGTTCTCAAAAAAGTAGTCTCCCAACTCAAGCCGTGCCTCATTCAACCTCGGACTCTCCGGGTGTCTGCTTATATACATTGCCATCCTGTACTCAGCGTCTCCGTTAAAAAGGCGTATGGCTGATAATGCTCTGAAATATTCGGCCTCCGCAACCAGGACCTGGTCCTTATCGTCATTTTTATTCATAAATGAGTCAAAAAGCTTAATTGCCGCCGGATACTTTTCCTTGTTAAACAGGTCCATTCCCCTGTTGAACTCCGAATTCATCTGCGATGCTGTAAACGGAGCCTGTGAATAACCGGGTAATCCTAACACGAATACAAGCAAAAATGATAATAGAGATTTACAGGCTGACTGTCTGATACCTGACTTAATACCATAATTCATAAGGTCCCTGCCACAAACTGATACAGAGGTAATAACCCGCACCTCAGAAGTAATGCTACAGGCTCTGATTCTTTTAAATAATCCAGGTATGTTATTCATATTGTTGTTCATAACTTGTTGTTTATGGCATTACCAAATCACGCCAAAAACAAGACAAACATATTGTTACTGCCCTGTAATTGACTAATTTTTAGCCCTGTATATTAGATTTACGTATTTTCAAATCAAGCATAAAATTACAACTATAAAACGCCGTCAACCGGGCTTTATTACTGATTTTATTAACATATAAATGTTAATTATCAATTCTTTCCTTATTTTGCAGAATAAAAGAAATGGAAATGAACGATAACCTTCCACTCGACGTGATCATTGAATTGAACAACTGTAAGATCTGGCAACAGGACCATCTTGTACTATCCGATGTCAGTCTTAATGTCGGAAAAGGGGAATTCATTTACATGGTAGGAAGAGTAGGAAGCGGAAAGTCGAGTCTTATAAAAACTCTTAACGCACAGTTACCGCTTAAAGAGGGAACAGGAATCGTTGCAGGATATGATCTGACAAAGCTTAAGAAAAGAGAAGTCCCGCACCTGAGAAGAAAAATCGGGATTGTATTCCAGGATTTTCAACTCTTAATAGACAGGACTGTGA
>DATFLA010000140.1:0-4233 GCA_035268305.1 Bacteroidales bacterium
ATCCTTCTTCTCTATCTCTTTAAGATTTTCAATCTTTTTCTTCCGGAGAAAATCATAAATACCGCCCAGGTGTTCTTTGATACGGTTTTCCCTGAATTCATATACTTTGTTTACTATCCCGTCGAGAAAATCCCTGTCGTGCGAAACAACTATAAGTGTACCATCGAATTTAACAAGAGCTTTTTTCAGGATGTCTTTCGAACGCATGTCGAGATGGTTTGTTGGTTCGTCGAGTACAAGCAGGTTATATGGTTCAAGGAGCAGCTTTATCAATGCCAGTCGCGATCTTTCACCACCTGAAAGCACCTTTACCTTTTTGTCCACATCATCACCCCTGAAAAGAAAAGCTCCGAGTATATCTCTTATTTTTGTCCTGATATCTCCTTTGGCAACATTATCAATCGTCTGAAGAACGGTTATGTCTTCATCAAGCAACTCATCCTGGTTCTGTGCAAAATATCCGGTTTTGACATTATGCCCGGTTTTGAGGCTGCCTGTATGATCTAGTTCACCAATAATGATCCTCGAAAAAGTTGTCTTGCCTTCACCATTTCTCCCAATAAATGCAACTTTTTCACCTCTGGTGATCCTGAAATCTATTTTCTTCAGGACTTTAAGGTCTCCGAAGCTCTTTGAGAGATTTTTTGCTTCAACAACAACAGTACCCGACCGTGGTGCAGGAGGAAAACGCAGGTTTATTGCACTTGTATCTTCATCATCTACTTCTATCCTTTCTATCTTGTCGAGCAGTTTTATTTTTGACTGTACCTGCACAGCTTTTGTTGCCTTGTACCTGAAGCGTTCAATAAATTTCTCAGTATCCTCAATCATTTTCTGCTGGTTCCTGTATGAAGCCAGCTGCTGCTCCCTTCTTTCAGCCCTCAGGATAAGATACTTCGACCAGGGAGCCTTATAATCATATATCTTGCCGAGTGATATCTCAATTGTTCTTTTCGTCACATTGTTGAGAAACGCCCTGTCGTGCGACACAAGTACCACAGCTCCGGGGTATGATGAGAGGAATGTCTCAAGCCACTGGATGGATTCTATATCGAGATGATTGGTGGGCTCATCAAGAAGGAATAAGGAAGGCTGCCTTAACAGTATCTTAGCCAGTTCTATACGCATCCTCCATCCGCCGCTGAGTTCTTTTGTATGCCTGTCAAAGTCTTTTCTTTCAAAGCCAAGACCAAGGAGAGTCAGTTCCGCTTCAGCCTGGTAATTCGTTCCTCCCAGCATGCGGTATCGCTCCTCTATTACCGCCAGGTGATCGCACAGATTAAGATATTCCTGCGACTCGTAATCCACACGATCGGCAATCTCCTGAGTGCATTTTTTAATCTCTTCCGAGAGTCCCAGCAGCTCTGAAAAAGCAGTAAGCGTTTCGTTAATCACGGTGGTGGTGTCGTCTACCCTCATCTGCTGCGGCAGATAACCGATAGTTACATCTTTCGACATATCGACAGTACCTGAAGTCGGAGATTGAAGTCCCGAGATAATCTTCAGAAGTGTCGATTTTCCCGCACCATTCTTACCGGCAAGTCCGATACGGTCCTGTTCGTTAATAAGAAAGGATACCCCGGACAGCAGGTCAAAGCTGCCAAATGAAACTGATATGTTCTGAACCGAAACCATCTGCCGGATAATTAGTCTGCAAATATAGAAAAAGTAAGCGATGAGGTTGTCTTAAAAGCTTGTTTTAACCATGCAGATACCAGGCAGATTGTACAGGTGATTTATTTTCTTCACCCGGGCAGACTGATTAATTGATAACTTTTTGTCTCCTGAAGCAGTCTGTTGATGGTAGTCACAGTAAACAACTAAGGAGTCTTTTTAAGAAATTTACTGTACATGGCCTTATCCCGTGTGTATATTATCACAGTATAGATTCCGTTACTGAATTTTCCTGCAGGAATCGTTATAACAGGCTGACCCTCATAGCTGGCATCCCATGTTTTAATGCCGTTGTAACTGTATATCGCAATCCGCTTTATATTGTTGATGCCGCTTATATGCAGGTAATCTGTAACTGGATTGGGATAAAGAACAGGAAGCTCCTTTTTTACTGCCCCCGCGTAGGTTGGCACTGATTCCGTTAAGCTGAAATTATCCCAATATGCCACACTGTTGGGATAGGTTCTTACTTCAAGGTATAGGGCAGCAGCACCTTCCGGAGCAGTAACTGTTACACTGAACTGGTCCCAGTCATCACTTTTAAGGTATTGTGAGGGCCTCAGTATATCATCTGTTAACGGGTCAGACAGGCTTGAACCTTCAGCATCCTTCCAGTAACACCATATTCTGCAGCCGTTTCCATTATCCGTTATCAGGGTAGTGTAATAAAGTGAAAGGCAATATTCTGTTCCTGCCGATACCTGTATCAGCTGACCGAGGTATTTGGAAGAGCTGGTTCCTGCCTGGTGACAGGAATAATTTCCTTCCCATACAACGGAATTATCGGCCAGGCAATTTTGAGCGGTAGACCAGCCTGTGGGCCTGGTATCGCTGTCCCATGATTCAAAGCCCGGATTAATAACAAGGTTCTGTGAATACCCGGCCAGTGTAAGGAGAAACAATAGCACGAAGATGAGATGTCTTTTCATAGAAATAGGTTTTAGTCAGATGAATGAAATAAAATCTGTTGCGAGACAAATTCTGATACTAATTTCGATTAAAATTGTCAGAAAGTCAAGATTAAGGGCAAACTCTGAAGGAGATTATATGCCATCGGCAAACATAAATATCCTTAAAATGTTTATCATAAAGACTATATTTGCATGATAAACAAGCCAGATTCTTTTCAGGTAAACATTTAATAATTAATAAGATGAGTAGTAAGGTGAAATTTTTAAAACCGGTATTTGCCATATTGATACTAATTGCATCTGTTACTTCCTGTAAAAAGGACAATGTAACAACTGATTATACATATTATATTTCGAAAGAGAGCTCATTGAGTTATACAAAAGATTATATCACCACACTCCTGGATGCGGCATCTGTCACAATGCCCGATTTTGCCAATCTTAAACCTTATGTGTCGAGCGGAGTAAACTGCTACAAAGTTATTTACAAAACATCTGCCGGCGGACAGGATATAAATGCATCCGGACTTGTTTGTGTACCTTCCGATCCCGGGGAATATCCGGTGCTGTCGTTTCAGAACGGAACCAATACGGTTAACCTGTTTGCACCAACTGAAGATCCTTCATCATATACATATCAGATGATAGAGGCAGTTGCTTCTATGGGATATATAGTCGTTATTGCTGATTACCCCGGGTTCGGTGAATCATCACAGATCCCTCATCCGTATCTTGTGAAGGAACCTACAGTACGATCGCTTGTGGACCTGCTTTACGCAGTTAAAGAAATGATTACAGATGATTTGCCTGGCATAAGCCTTAAAAATGACTACTCACTGATGGGATACTCGCAGGGAGGCTGGTCCACACTGGCTCTTGACAAAACAATTGAAACGGATTACAGCAGCGATTTCAACCTTACCGGAAGTGTTTGTGGCGCCGGACCATACGACCTGTCTTTGTTGTTTAACGGGATGGTTTATCAAACAACATATCCAATGCCTGTTTATATCGGTTATATAATAAATGCATATTCAGCTTACGACCAGTTTACGAACCCGGTAAGTGACATACTTAATGAGCCATATGCAGGAAGGCTCAGTACCCTGTACGACGGCACCCTGACATCCGATCAGATCAACAGCCAGTTGAACGACACTCTTAGTGTATTGCTGAACCCTTCGTTTATTGCAGGTTTTAACAGCTCAAATGATTACGCATCCATACGCGAAGCACTGGCCGCCAACAGCCTTACCGCCTGGCAGACAGGCAAGCCCCTTCTTCTTATTCACGGAGAAGCAGATAGTACAGTCAGCCCCATATCGACGCTTACGATGTATGATGATATGATACAGGCCGGTACTCCCGCCAGTCTTATAGATAAAGTAATGATACCGGATGTGGGACACGGTGATGGTGCTGTACCTGCAATGACGCAAGGTATCCTTTACCTGCTTAACCTGCGTAACAGTAAATAATGCCGGTATTTGAAAAATAAATTATAAACCAAAAACACCGCGGAATAAGTGGGAAGGAAGAAAGAACTACCGTTACTAGAGAGAGTCAGGATAACAGATATTGGTGCTGAGGGTAACGCCCTGGCAAGAGTTGATAATCTTGTTGTATTTGTACCTATGCTGGTGCCGGG
>DATFLA010000141.1:0-2109 GCA_035268305.1 Bacteroidales bacterium
ATCCCCAGTAACCAAGGTTATTGAGGACAAGATCACCGAATATAATGACGAGGGTGAGGACGATAGATGAATAAACTGCCCCTGCAATTATTGATACAGAGGCGAACCGGATAAGCGGTATACGGAACCAGCCGCAGGCGACAAATGTCGGGAATAACAATCCCGGTGTTACCCTGCACAGGATAAGCACCTTAACAAGGTTACCCTCCAGCCACATGCGAAGACGTTCCACCCTGGGCCCAATGATCTTCGACCGGAGCCATTTGTTCTTTTGAGCCAGGTGTCCAAGTCCGTAAATGAGCAGATCACCTGTTATAATTCCCAGGTAAACACTCACAAAAGCCATCCATACCGGAAGATGGAACTCAACAGTGGAGAAGGCAGCCGCAATAATAGCTGCATCTTCATGAATGAAGGTCATGAAGAAGATGATCACAGAGTGTTCCAGCCATATAAGATGTTCCGGTGACATCATCAAAAATACATTGATAAAGAGATCATTTAATTCTTTTATTAAAGACCGTAAAAATAAGTGCAATTATATTAAATGATTCTTAAAGACCGTAAAAAGTGAAGTGGATATATTAAAAATGAAAATAATGGTAATACAATAAGGAGTATTTCAACCACTAAGGTTGTCGGGAAGACATAAAGATTCCCCTCCGGGGAGGGGAATCCGTAGGAATCAACTTACTACTCAGGTTAGCGCCGATTTGCAATCGGTGTCTTAGATTTCTTAACCCTTGGTTATCCTAAACTATTCACTACTCACTACTCATACTCACACTGGCAACCCCCTTTTTCCCGAATGATCCTGGTCAGAATGTCGTCTCCGCAGTATGTAAAACTGTGCGCCAAAGGCTCTTAAATTCCCTCCTTGGGAGGTCCCGAAAGCTTTCGGGAGGGGGTGAGTTTGTAAAGATATAAAGACCTTACGACGAAGGATTCTTTTATTATACAGAGGTCATGAGAGGCAAAACTATATTAATAAACATTGATTATGCATCCCAGGGATTCCGAACGAAGTGAGGAATCTCCCTAATGGTGGCAGGATGTTTCTTACTCCATAAAAGGATATCTGAAATCTGTATCAGGCACAAATGTTTCCTTAATTGTCCTTGGACTCACCCACCTTAGAAGGTTAAGATGGCTGCCGGCTTTATCGTTGGTTCCTGATGCACGCGATCCGCCAAATGGTTGCTGACCTACAACGGCACCGGTCGGCTTATCGTTGAAATAGAAATTACCGGCCGCATACCGGAGCTCTTCATAAGCCTTGATAGTGGCGTATTTATCTGTGCTGAATATAGATCCTGTCAGTCCGTATGGTGAAGTCTCATCACACAGTTTCAGGGTTTCTTCAAAAAGGTCATCCTTGTAAACATAAATAGTCATTACCGGACCGAAGATCTCTTCTTCCATCACGAAATAATGAGGATCTTTTGTGACTATTACAGTAGGTTCAATGAAGTAACCCTTCGATTTATCGCCGTTGCCTCCTGCAATTATCTCCGCTTTGCCTTCCTCTCTTACCCTGTTTATATAACCCATGATCCTGTTATAGGCGGATTCTTCAATTATTGCATTAACAAAATTGCCGAAATCATCCACATCGCCCATCTTTATCTCAGCGATCATACGTAATACAGTGTCCCTTGTATCCTTCCAGATCGATTCAGGAATATAGGCCCGTGAAGCTGCCGAGCACTTCTGCCCCTGGTATTCAAAAGCCCCGCGTACTATGGCTGTTGCGAGTTCCGGTACTCCGGCTGTTTTATGGGCAAAAATAAAATCCTTACCGCCTGTTTCTCCAACTATTCTTGGATATGATTTATATGTGGTAAGATTATCGGTTATATTTTTCCAGAGTGTGTTGAAGGTAGCATTTGATCCTGTGAAGTGGATACCTCCGAGGTCTTTATCTTTAAATACGACACCGCTTATAAGGGCTCCTGAGCCCGGGACAAAGTTAATAACACCACCGGGCATTCCTGCTTCCTCGTATACCTTCATAAGGTAGTAGTTGGAAAGGAGTGCTGTTGTTGCAGGTTTCCATACCGTGGTATTTCCCATCAGTGCAACACTGACATTCAGATTGGCAGCAATGGC
>DATFLA010000142.1:0-8930 GCA_035268305.1 Bacteroidales bacterium
CATGATTTCTGCATATAGAGGGCTACATGCTTTCCTATTTTGCTGCCTCCAAGTATCATTATACTGTTAGCTTCAAAGTTTTCCTTACCCGAGTTTTTCATCATCTCGTCAATCCCTTCATGTGTTGAGATGACATAGACCATATCGCCAAGCCTGAATTGTTCGTTGCCCCTTGGAATAATTGTCTTACCTGATCTTTTAATGGCAACGGCCCTGTATTTATCAGTACGGTTGATCCTTGAGATTTCCTGTAGGCTCTTGTTAAGAATAGGTGCTTTTTCTTCAAGCTTCTGAACATACATTGCCAGTTTACCACCTGAAAACTCCATAAAATCAGTAGCTCCTGTCTCATGAAGCAGGCCAAGCACTTCGCGTGCCGCTATAAGCTCCGGGTAAATAAGTGAGTCTATTCCCGTAGACTTGAAGAATTCCAGTGTTGAATGTTCAAGATAGTCGAGGTTGTCGATACGGGCAATAGTCTTCTGTGCCCCAAACCGTTTGGCCAGGATAGCTGCCGTAATATTGGTGTCTTCAGAGTGTGTTACAGCTATAAACAGGTCGGTTTTTTTCCGAAGTGCGTCCTGCAGTATCTTAACCGAGGTGGCAGAACCCCAGTATGTCAGTACATCAAGTGATGCATCTATAGGCTTCAGTCTCGCATCTTCCGGGTCAATGATAATTATTTCATGATTCTCATTCGATAACATTTTTGCAAGATGCGACCCAACTTCTCCTGCTCCGGCAATAATTATTCTCATTGAATACTCTTTGAAAAAACATGACAAAATAATGGATAAATAGAGTAATACTCAAGTTTTTTCCAAGATTTATTTACTACCGGATCATATACTTTTGATAAATGCACCCGATTTTGCAACAGAATGTACCCTGCCTGTGTATGAACGGCTTGATCCTTTGTCACTTTGTGATCTTATTATTGTTTTTTCACTGCCAGTATCTGTTGCCTGTGCTTTTCCCTCCCGGAAGTTACAGAAAATTACCCTGCCATTGCCTGTGACAATTTCTAAATCAGCATCCTGATTGTTGAAGTGTCTCATATTGTATTTATTAACTATCAGGAATCTGTTTCGTCCCGAGCCAATATAAAGTGGTGAGTCAGTGATGTAATGTTCAGACAGTTTGAGATGAGATGCTGAACAATGTCTTTTAACAGCATCAGCAACAACCCTGCTGTCTGAATACAGGTTTAATATCTTACCCGTTCTTATCCCTAGAGCTGTGGAACCCTGAACGTCATATACTATAATCTCGTTTGTATTCTTAAGCCTGATCTCGCTCAGGGTATGATAAGCGACCAGCAGCAGAAGTGACAACAGAGGCCAGTAAGCCCGTATGCTTCGTTTTTTAAGCAGGTAATATGCAAACAGGAATATAGTTACAGCCAGGAGGAAACATTCAAGGGGTAACATGCCGGCATTATTGATTGATGCGTGGGGGAGGCCGGCAGTTTTTTCAGTCACAAATACAATTAGTCCTGTAAGCCTGTCAAGAAGAGCTGCCACGATACGGGCCACGGGTGTCAGTGGTGCCAGTAATGGTATAAGACAGCCAGTAACCACAACCAGCGATGCCATGGGCACAATTATTAAGTTGGCGATAAGAAAATATGTCGGGAACCTGTTGAATAAAGTTATTGTGAGCGGCATCGTGGCGGCCTGGGCAACAAGAGCTATCACTGTCATCTGCCATATTTTATCGGGGACATATCTATTAAAATACAGTGTCTTGTAAAGATCATGATAGAAGACAAGGATAAAGGTAACTGCTGCATATGACAAAAGGAAACCCGTGTCGAATATTACACCCGGGTTCATAATAATAAGAACGAAAGCAGAGGCCATCAGTGAATTCAAAGGATTAAGCTTTCTTTTGAGAATGTTTCCTGACCATATAAAGGTAAACATCAGAGAAGCTCTTACAACAGATGTTGCCAGTCCTGTGATGAATGCAAAGATCCACATAACGGAAAGTGTTAAAATGATCCTGGCCGTATTGTACCTTCTTTTCAGGAAGAAAAGAATATTCATCACAAACAGGCTTAATATCATAACATGCAGACCCGATACAGCCATCACGTGAATAACACCTGCTGTAGCAAATTCCTGTTTCTGTTCTTCATCGAGGAGATTTTTCTGTCCGAGAGTTATTGCTGCAACAACTGCCAGGTTTCTCCCTTCAATGCCCAGATTCCTGTATGTGTTTATTATACCGCGACGTATAATCAGTGCCCTGTATTTAAGGCTCCTGTGCCGGCCTGCCGGCAGCTTGATAATATCGCTTGCTTTTGTAAGTGCATAATACTTAAAACCCCTGTTTTCCATGTACAGCCTGTAATTGAACTCGTAAGGATTATGCCTGTTTTTTATGGGAAGGGGAGTACATCTTATTAACAGCCTGTCGCCTGGGACCACCGACAGGAGGGTCGTGTCTTTCCTGTTGTATATCAGCACCGACCCTTTCACCGGGGAGCAGGAGTCACCGTCCGGGATGCATGAGAGGCTGACTCTTAATAATGTGCTTTTTGCTTTCTCAACAGGGTAATCGGAAAGAGTACAGAGGAATACGGTTTTCTTTGCAGGCAGTTCTGTGAAACTGTGCTGTCGTCCTGAGTATAATATAATGCCACTCATGAAGAAGGCTGCATTGATTGCTATGCCGGATAGAATATTGTAGTGTGACCCGGCAGTTATATAATCGGTAATAATAAATGCCGTGATGAGCAATAAAGCTATAGAAATGAAGTACAGTCCGGGTGAGAACCAGGCACCGGTAAGTACACCACAGCAAATGAACAACACGATCCGTAAAAATGGTATCTCTTTAAATAGCACAACCTGCAGCGGTTAGACCGTATAAATTTAAGAAAAATTCCGGAATGTGATCTGACAGACGGTTACTGTTAACAGTTTAGAGTATTTCCGACGGACATTTCAGTAAGATTGTCTTTTACTTTTTTATTTTCTGTCCTGCCAGTATTGTCTTATAATCTGCTTCGAATTTACCTTTACTTATTGCTGTAAGTTTTCCTTTCAGCAGTCTTTTCCTGAGTGGATTGAGCCTGTCGGTAAAAAGAATGCCATCGAGGTGATCGTATTCATGCTCTATTATCCTTGCCGTATAGCCTTCATACACCTCATTGTGGTATTCCCAGTTTTCATCGTAATAGTTAATCCTGACTCTTGACTCACGTAAAACTTCTTCCCTGAGGTGGGGAATACTCAGGCAGCCTTCACTCATTGGTACGGGATCTCCGTTTCTTTCTGTTATATGAGCATTTATGAAGGCTTTCCTGAAGTTAGCCAGTTCCGGTTCATCATCGCCCACAGGTGACCCGTCGATAATAAAAATCCTTATTGATTTTCCGATCTGCGGAGCGGCCAGTCCTATTCCGTCAGAATGATGAAGTGTTTCAAACATATCCTCAATTAACTGACCGAGCCCTTCGTAATCCTCATCTATCTCCTCTGCAACCTTTCTGAGTACGGGGTGTCCGTATATGACTATCGGGTAGATCATTTTATTCTTCTTTTTTATTATTAAAAGTTTTTTTATCAAGGAAAGACTGCAGAATTATCGACGCACTTATCCTGTCGACCATTTGCCTGTTTTGCCTGTCCTTTTTTTTAAGTCCTCCATCAATCATTGCCCTTAGAGCCATCTGTGAAGTGAACCTCTCGTCTACAAGATGTACCTTCCTGCCCGGGTATCTCTTCTTCAGTTTCCTGATGAAAGGATCAATATGCTTAACAACTTCGCTCGGATCGTTGTTCATCCTTACCGGATAGCCTATCACAAATTCATCAATCATCTCCGACTTCATATAGTCTTCGATAAAGGACTCAAATCCGGAAGGATGGATTGTAGCCAGCGGGGAAGCAAATATGCCCAGCGGATCCGTCACAGCGAGTCCGATACGCTTTGTACCATAATCTATTCCAAGTATCCTGCCCATTTTTTTCTGCCAGCTGCAAAATTACTAATATTATTTTAAAGTGTAATACTATAGGAAGTTGCCTGCCTTAAAGTAAACCTGGAAATTATGTATTTTAGAAAATAGTATTTAGTATCAGCGCATCAGCATGGTACTGATCAGAATATATATATTTATATAATAAAAAAGGGTGCCTTAAAAGGCACCCCCTTAACATTATAGTTTGTTATTATTCAGCAGGTGAAAACTCCATAGCGGCAAGACGCTTGTAGGAGTTATATCTCCATTTTGAATTTTCCTCAGCTGCCTTGAAGAGCTTTTTAGCTTCTTCAGGGAATGATTTTATCAATGAGGTATACCTTACCTCAGAGTGGAGGAAATCCTGGAATTTAGTCCAGTCAGGCTCTTTCGAATCGAGGATGAAAGGATTCTTTCCTTCTTCCTCCAGGAGAGGATTATACCTGTAGAGATGCCAATAACCGGCAGCAACAGCGTTCTTCTCCTGTGCCTGGGATTTACCCATTCCTTCTCTCAGTCCATGGTTGATACATGGAGAATAAGCTATTATAAGAGATGGTCCGGGATAAGCTTCTGCTTCCTTGATTGCCTTGAGATACTGTGGGTTGCTTGCACCCATAGCCACCTGGGCAACGTACACATAACCGTAGCTCATTGCCATAGCGCCGAGGTCTTTTTTACGAATCTTCTTACCTGATGCTGCAAATTTGGCAACAGCTCCTGCCGGAGTTGATTTGGAAGCCTGGCCACCTGTATTGGAATATACTTCCGTATCGAGAACAAGGATATTAACATCTTCTCCTGAAGCAATAACATGGTCGAGTCCACCGTAACCGATATCATAAGCCCATCCGTCACCACCAAATATCCAGTTTGATTTCTTGACAAGGTAGTTCTTAAGATTTAGTATCTCTTTGGCAACCGGAGCTTTCTCGGAGGTACATGCTTCAACAACTTTCTGTGAAGCAGCTTTTGATGCTTCTGCATTATCTTTGGTACTGAGCCATTCTTCAAAAGCAGCTTTTGTATCAGCATTTACTGAACCATCCTCAACAGCAGTTTTCATTCTCAGGGCAAGCCTGTCTCTCAGTTTGGATGAGCCGAGTGCAAGTCCGAGTCCGTATTCAGCATTGTCTTCGAACAGTGAGTTGGCCCAGGCCGGACCGAATCCGTTCTTATTATGGGTATAGGGTGTTGAAGGAGCCGAGCCACCATATATTGACGAGCAGCCTGTTGCGTTGGCAATTATCATCCTGTCGCCAAAGAGCTGTGTAATAGCCTTTATGTATGGAGTTTCACCGCAACCTGCGCATGCGCCTGAGAATTCGAACAAAGGCTGTGCAAACTGGCTGTTTTTGACATTTACAAATTTATCAACAACAGTGTCCTTATAACCAACTTCCTCATGCATATATGTCCAGCGCGGAGCTTCTGAGAGCTGTGATTCGAGCGGCTTCATGATAAGGGCTTTGTTCTTTGAAGGACATATATCGGCGCAGTTGCCGCAACCTGTACAGTCGAGAACACTTACCTGTATCCTGAAATTATATGCTTTGAGAGCGCCGGGGATACCCTTGATAGTCTTTGTCTCTTCAGGAGCATTTGCCAGCTCTTCCTCTGTGAGAAGGAACGGACGGATAGATGCATGAGGACAAACGTAAGAGCACTGGTTGCACTGTATACACTCATCAGGCTGCCATTCCGGTACATTAACAGCAATACCGCGTTTCTCATAAGCTGATGTTCCTGACGGGAATGTTCCGTCTTCTCTTCCTGCAAAAGCACTTACCGGGAGATCATCTCCTTTAAGGCTGTTTATAGGCTCCATCACATCACTGATGAATGCGGGAACATTACTTTCTGTTTTCTTTTTTGTAACCGTTATGTTGGCCCAATCGGCAGGTACTTCTACTTTTTCAACATTACTACCCTGGTCAACGGCATCATAGTTCATCTTAACAACATCTTCTCCTTTTTTGCCATAGCTCTTATAGATAGCCTTTTTCATTTCCGATTCAGCTTTCTCGTAAGGTACCACATTGGCAACCTTGAAGAATGCTGCCTGCATAATTGTATTTGTACGTGTGCCCAGGCCTATTTCCTCTGCTATCTGTGTAGCGTTGATAATATAGAAGTTGATATTATTGGCAGCAAGATATTTCTTCATATGGTCGGGAAGGCGTTTTTTAGTCTCCCCGGCATCCCATATTGAGTTAAGAAGGAAAGTGCCATTCTTTTTAAGGCCCTTGAGCATATCATATTTATCTATATATGAAGGCACGTGGCATGCTACAAAGTCTGGTGTGTTAACAAGGTAGGGTGAACGAATAGGCTTATCACCGAAACGAAGGTGTGAAGTTGTGATACCACCTGATTTCTTCGAGTCGTAAGCAAAATAAGCCTGGCAGTATTTATCTGTTGAGTCACCGATTATTTTTATGGAGTTCTTGTTTGCACCGACTGTACCATCGGATCCAAGACCGTAGAATTTAGCGCTGTATGTACCTGCATCAGCTACATGTATCTCAGGTAGAACAGGAAGAGATTTAAATGTAACATCGTCAACGATACCAACGGTGAAATTGTTCTTTGGTTCTTTGAGTTTCATGTTTTCAAATACAGAAAGAACCATTGATGGTGTTGTATCCTTTGAGCTCAGTCCGTAGCGGCCGCCAAGAATGACCGGTCTTACCTCATTGTCGTAGAACATCTCTTTTACATCCAGATACAGAGGTTCGCCATTGGCTCCTGGTTCTTTTGTCCTGTCGAGTACTGAAATTACTTTTACAGTCTCAGGAAGGACATTGAAGAAATATTTCGAAGAGAAAGGACGGTACAGATGTACACTTATGAGTCCTACTTTTTCTCCTTTGGCCACAAGGTAATCTATTGTTTCCTTTGATGTTTCAGTTATTGATCCCATTGCAACAATAATATTCTCTGCATCAGGAGCTCCGTAATATGTGAAAGGTTTGTATTCCCTTCCTGTTATTTTGGTTATCTCAGCCATATAGTCATTGACAATATCGGCTACGGGCTCATAGAATTTATTGACAGATTCCTTGGCCTGGAAATAAATATCAGGGTTCTGAGCGGTACCTCTTGTAACAGGATGTTCCGGGTTCAGAGCATTATCGCGGAATTTCTGAAGAGCGTCATAATCTATTAAGTCTTTAATGTCATCCATCTGCATAGCTTCAATTTTCTGAATCTCTGCTGATGATCTGAATCCATCAAAGAAATGCAGGAAAGGCAGCCTGGCTTTAATAGCTGAAAGATGGGCTACACCTGCAAGGTCCATAATCTCCTGTACACTTCCGCTGGCCAGCATTGCAAAACCTGTAGGACGTGTTGCGTAGATATCACTGTGATCTCCGAAGATAGACAGTGCATGAGCGGCTACAGAACGTGCACTTACATGAAATACACCGGGAAGAAGTTCCCCGGCAATCTTGAACATGTTAGGTATCATAAGGAGAAGACCCTGTGATGCTGTGAATGTTGAACATAATGCACCTCCCTGGAGGGCACCGTGTACAGCACCTGAGGCACCGGCCTCAGATTGCATCTCCACAACCTGTACCTGTTCGCCGAATATGTTTTTAAGTCCGTTGGCAGCCCATTCGTCTATGTACTCTGCCATTGTTGATGAAGGTGTGATAGGATATATGCAAGCAACTTCGCTAAACATATATGCTACATGCGCCGCGGCCTGGTTGCCGTCGCACGTTATAAATTTTTTTGTTCCCATTGTAATATGATATATTTAATTTTAAAAGAATATTAAAAAGAAAGTGCAAAATTACAAAAAAATCCGCTACGTTAGCCTCCGTTCATCGAAATCAGGAATTCTTCATTTGATTTCGTTTGTAAGAGCCTGTCACGCAGGAATTCCATAGCTTCTACCGAGTTCATATCGGTAAGGAAATTCCGGAGAACCCATGTCTTTTGAAGTATATTCTTATTAAGAAGCAGGTCTTCCCTCCTGGTACTTGAAGCCGGGATATCAATAGAGGGGAAGATCCTCCTGTTGGAGAGCTTACGGTCGAGCTGGAGCTCCATGTTACCGGTTCCCTTAAACTCCTCGAAGATAACATCATCCATCTTGGAGCCGGTATCGGTAAGAGCAGTGGCAAGTATGGTAAGTGAACCACCGTTCTCTATGTTACGGGCAGCACCGAAAAATCTTTTGGGTTTGTGCAGTGCATTGGAATCCACACCACCTGAAAGCACTTTTCCCGAAGCAGGGGCTGTGGTATTGAAAGCACGTGCGAGCCTGGTGATAGAATCGAGGAGGATAACAACATCATGGCCACATTCAACAAGTCTCTTTGCTTTTTCGAGAACGATATTGGCAACACGGCAGTGACGTTCAGCCGGTTCGTCAAATGTGGATGCGATAACTTCTGCCTTCACATTTCTTGCCATATCGGTAACCTCTTCAGGTCTCTCATCAATAAGCAGTATCATCAGGTAGACCTCAGGATGGTATTTTGCTATGGCATTGGCAACCTCCTGAAGCAGGATAGTCTTACCTGTCTTTGGCTGAGCTACAATCAAACCACGCTGTCCTTTACCTATAGGGGTGAACATATCTATAATCCTCACCGAGAGTGATCCTTCGCCGGTCTGGCAGAGGGTGAACTTCTCATTAGGGAACAGTGGTGTAAGAAAATCAAAAGGTACCCTGTCCCTTATATAATCTGGACTACGCCCGTTTATCTCGTCAACCTTTATAAGAGGGAAATATTTTTCACCTTCTTTGGGCGGACGGATGGAGCCCTTTATTGTATCGCCCGTTTTAAGTCCGAACAATTTTATCTGCGATTGCGATACATATATATCATCGGGTGAGTTAAGGTAATTGTAATCGGGCGACCTGAGAAAGCCATAGCCATCGGGCATAATCTCGAGTACACCTGTATTATATATAATACCTTCAAAATCGTAGGGTTTTTCT
>DATFLA010000143.1:0-17846 GCA_035268305.1 Bacteroidales bacterium
TTTTTAGTTATTGTTAACAGGCTGTCGACGCTGCTGTTGTTGTGAGAATCATGCATGTACAGATGATTCTTGCCGTTACATTTAATAAAGGATATATAGATATCCGCTTTTTTATTATCCTTTAAAGGAACACTGTTACAGGATACCGTAAACAGGATGGTTGCTAAAAACAAAACAAACGAAAGCAGTGATAAAATCTTTTTCATAATTTGACCAGGTATTAAAAGTTAGGTAAAGAATAAAACCGGAATTATTCATACTCCATACAGAGTATCTGTTAAAGCGGACTATTGCAATTAATTTACTCTAATAATCCCTGAGCAGTCATGTTGTTGAATATCAATAACAAAATTAAACTTTGAATAGATAAAAGTCAAGTTTATTTTAGAAAGCTCCTGATTGGCATAAAAAGGAAGTAAGGCAGATTACAGTAAATTCTCTTTCTTCAGTGTAGCTGCTATATGCTCATGATTTTCCCGGAACTTCTTCTCCATTTCGCTATAGATACTTTTGAATTCCGGCAGATTCCTGATATTATCAAGTATCGGCTCCTTCTTTAAAAATAATACTGTCCAGTAATGATACTTATCCTCCTTTGAAAACAACTTCATCTGTTCAAGGGCCGCCGTTGAATTCCCTTTGTAAGAATAATACAAAGCCAGGTTTACATGTTTATAGATCGACTGATCCCTGTCACAGTAATCTTTGAATTTATTAAGATATTCCCGGGCCTTTTCTTTGAGTCCCATCTGCTTAAACACAAATGCTATCTTCACATCTTCAGCTTCATATATATTAAGCTTTTGGTTTTCTATAATATCCGTAAAATTTTTATAATACCTGTATGCACTTTTAAAGTCCCTCATATAATAACAGATCTTGGCAACCTCCTGTAAGATATCCAGCCTTGTTGTATCCTTTTCAAGGGCCCGGACCAGGAGGTCCCTCGTTCGGTCAAGATTCCCGTTTTTTGCATAAAGTATATAGGCTTTGATATATTCAGAGTAAAGATTCTTCGGGTTATAATCCAGTGATCTGTTGATATAAAATTCTGCCTCATCCACAAAGCCGCTCTGTATGAAGGCATTACTCAGGTGCATATATATAAAGCTGGTAGTAGCTGAATCATATGAAGCTATATCAAGCCTGATTCCCTTAAGTGCATACTGAAGATATTTCTCTGAGTCGGGAGAATATCTTGCATAGAAATCCGACAGGCTGTTAATGACAGTAGCTGAATTCGGATTGTATTTCAGGGCCTTTTCTAAGTATGGAACAGCCTGTTCATTCTGTCCCGTATCCATGTAATAGAGTGCTTTGGCAATAAGACTTTGTGCCAGCTGATCATCAAGAGAAAGAGCTCTGTCTGCATTGACTTTAATTAACTCTGTATATTTTTTGTCGGCCCTTGGTTCATCCAGCATATAATAAGCAATAGCCAGGTCGGCAAATGCCCTTGCAAATTTATTGTCATGTTCAGTCGCCTTTTCAAAGTATGTAACAGACTCTTCAACGCCCTCCCCTGTTCCTTTATAAAACAGGTCCAGTCCTTTCATGAAATAGTCATATGCAACAAGATTATCGGTAGGCGGTTTTTCTATTCTTTTTGCCTCATCAGGCGTAATAATAGCCTTTATACTGCCTGCAATGTCTCTGGCCAGATCAATTTGCAGACTAAATATATCTTTTACATCCCTGCGGTACTGCTTAGCCCATAACTGTTTGTCTCCCGGCCCTTCAACCAGTTGTATGTTAAGCATTATCCGGCTCCCGGCTTTTTGTCCGCTGCCCTCAATGAGATAGTTTACATTCAGTTCCTTTGCCACCTCTGATATCAGTTTGGCTGTATTTCTGTACTTTTCAACAGATGTCCTGCTTACAACCCTGAGATCCTTTATCTGCTGAAGATCCGTAATTATCGATTCCAGCAAACCGTTAACAAGATATATATTGGAAGAATCATTACTCTCGTTCCTGAAAGGAAGTACCGCTATCGATTTTTCAAGCTCCCTGTTAACCTGGAAAACAGGTTTAAAAACTATGAAAATGATCGCTGCCAAAGTGATAGCGCTTAATATTATCACGGTACCCAAAACCAGGTTCTTCCTCTTCAGCCGGTTTCCTGTCTCCTTTTCAACAATGATGTCCTCACGGTTTCCTGCCTCCCCGGGAGGATAACCGTAAAAATCTCGAAAACACTTGATAAAATATGAAGTACTTGAGAATCCGACTTTATACGACACTTCAGAAACAGTAAATGACGACTGCTTCAGAATATTCATTGCCTCTTTCAGACGGATCTGCCTGATATACTGGCTCACAGACAGTCCGGATACAGCCTTGATCTTTCTTAACAGGGTGGATCGACTCATGCCCGACTCCCGGGCAAGTTCCGAAACCCCGAACCTTTCATCCGTAATGTTATTCAGGATAATCTCTGATATAGATTTAAGAAATTCATTATCCGGGATATTCTGATCAGGCATAATTTTCAGTAATTATTTCGAAATTAAGCATTTTGCTTAACAATTACCACATCTCTTTCATTTGAAAAACCCGGCTTTGCATCATAATTGATACCCCTGCACCATATTTTATACAGAGTTACATGAAACTTTATATTCTTTGCCTTTTTTATTATTAGTGCCGCCTTGCTGTTTATCAGATCTTTACATCGACAAAATTAAAATGATTCACAAAATAAATTAATCTGAATTTTTATGAAAACACGGGTATGGTTTCTTGACAACTTAAGAACATTTTTAATATTTCTTGTAGTTCTGCTTCATGCAGGAATGTGCTATGAATCAGGATTTGACTCCTTCTGGATCGTTTCTGATCCTGCAAAATTCAACCAGATAGCCTGGGTACGTACATATCTCGATATTTTTATTATGTTCCTGATATTTTTTATCTCGGGATATTTCATCCCTGTCTCACTTAACAACAAAAGCACAGCTGATTTTATAATATCAAAAGTGAAAAGAATTATGATCCCCTGGATTATAGCTGTGTTTACACTTATTCCGGCTTATAAAGCCATCTTTCTTTTTTCCAGGGGCCTGCCACAGGAGGAGTGGTACTCATATTTTCACCTTTTTCACCGGGCCGGATCTGACCTTGCTTTTGTTCCAAATAATCCCAACCAGAACTGGTTATGGTTCCTGCCGGTATTATTTCTTTTCCAGATGGTATACCTTGCTATTTCCAGACTTAAACTTATTCCTTCTAAGATCAGCTTAAAAACAGGAGTAATATTGACTTTTTCAACTGGCTTGATATACAGTATTATTATATCCCTGAACGGACTTAGTGGCTGGGCACACTCACCTGTTCTTGATTTCCAGAGAGAAAGATTACTTATATATTTTATGATGTTTCTCCTGGGCTCGCTGTGTTACAGAAAAAAAATATTTGAACCAGGCACCGTGAAAAAGAGGATGTTTATAACTGTTGCCTTCACCCTGGCATTCTCATTAACAATATTCACAATAATGGCATGGAACCTGTTCAGGAATCTGCTTGATCCTTCATTGAATCATTATTTCATTTCGCCTTTTGCCGACAGGCTGGCATTCTTTTCCTCCAGTCTCCTGTCTACCCTGTGCTTAATGTATTTATTTGTATATATCTTCAGGTTCCGCTTCAACAAAAGCAACAGTTTCTTTGCCAATTTAAGCAAGAACTCATTCCAGGTTTATATAATACATATGATCGTACTCGGTGTAATTGCCCTGTTTCTTATGCAAGTTCGTACAAATGCACTGATTAAATATCTGATACTGGTTGTATCAACATATAGTATAAGTATCATTATTGTATATGCATACAGGAGAGTATTCACAAAGACGACCTCTGTCAGGACGGCGCTTGCAGTAATCACAGCCTCCGTGTTTCTTTCTGTTGTTATTTACATAAAACAGGCTGATGCTAATGTGAGTAATGAACCACCATCCATAACCAGTGCAGCTCCCTCCATTAGTCTCCACCAGGCAGCAATAAAAGGAGACCTTGAGACAGTACTACAGCACATAAAAGCCGGGTCCGACCTGGATGAAAGAGAACCGGCCGGAGGTTCAAGTCCTCTTATAACAGCAATAATGTTTGACCGAAAAGAGGTGGCGCTGGCATTAATTGAAGGAGGGGCAGATATAAATTTCCTGAATAATGACGGATCAACACCCTTACATACCGCTGCATTTTTTTGCCGGACCGAACTTGTAAAAATATTACTGGATAAAGGAGCCGACAGGAATATCCGGAATAAAGCAGGCTCAACCGCCCTGGAATCAGTTTCTGTTCCGTACAATGCGGTAAAAGGCATATACGATTATTTTGACAAGACATTCAGACCTGTGGGACTGGAACTTGACCAGGATTATATCAAGGCAACACGACCTGTAATTGCCAGGATGTTACAATAAATAAATTAAATTCATCAGATCGATAGTAAACCGGGAGGTAACATTATTGAAACTCCAACCAAAAGAATATTCTGTCTTGTATTTGTACTGATATCTTCAGTAATACTTAGTTACGGAGCGTATAATTCTTCTTATCATTATACTTACAGGCAAACGGAAAAGGCCGGTGATGACCTGGAAACTGCTTTAATGAAGGATATAAATCCTGATGCGATTACATAATTCACATTATAATTATGAACCCATGTTCATAAAAAATTTAAATTTGTATACAGCAGGTGGAGGATACAGATTTTGTACAAAATGAAAAACCTGTTTTAAATCACATCCGGGTCGGGTAATAACGGGTTATAATAAAATTATTGCTAATCATTTAAAGGCAGAGATAAGATGGACAGGTATTTAACACGAACAGATTGTATTGAATGTTCATTCAGGTCGGGCTGCTTTATTCAAAGAACAAAAAACGCAGAGAAATTTTATAAATCTGTAAAATCACAGATCCATTATAAAAAAGGGGAAACAATAGTCAAGGAAGGTGTACAGGTAAACAGTATCCTGTACCTTATGGATGGTCTTGTAAAACTGTATATCGAGAGTCCCGAAAAAAATATTATCATAAGACTGATCAACTCGGATGATTTTATCGGACTGACTTCATTATTTGCCGATGACACCTATTATTTTTCCGCTTCGGCATTGAAAGAAACAAGAGTATGTTCCATCGATTGCAAAGATATTAAGGAATTAATAACTCAGTGCTGTGAGTTTTCAAGGGAACTGTCAAACTGGTATTGCAAAAATTACAACATAATGCTTACCAAATGTCTTAACCTGGGTCTCAGGCAGTTAAACGGGAAACTGGCCAATACTTTACTATATCTCAACAGGCAGGAATTTAAAAACACAGATATATTTTCATTTATAAGCAGGAAAGATCTTGCCGAATTATCAGGAATGTCAATGGAAAGTGTTGTAAGAATACTATCGGAGTTTGATGAAGAAAATATCATCGAGCTGAAAGGCAGGAAAATCGAAATAAAGGACCTGGAAAGACTTAAGATTATCAATCAGAAAGGATAAGACTAGTCGTGTCCGCTCAATAAAATCCTTGACAAATATCAACCCACCGATTGATTTCATCTTCCCTGTTGCCCTTGCAAACAGGAGCTTCCCGTATGTACCTTTATGCATGTAACCAGGCATTTGTTAGATCTTTTGTCAACCTGGTCAAAATAAAACTAAGAGTCATGTACAGGAAGAAGAGTGATATTATCGGGCAGATACAGACCTATCATAAACAGGTAGCCGGGTTGTATTACAAAATATACTTAAAAGCTGAAGCTGGACCTGTTAAAAGCTTGTTGCTGGATCTATACAGGATGGAAAAGGAACGGGAAAAATATCTCGAACGACACAAAAAAGTTTCCCTTGCAATGAACTGCTGGCTCGATTTTCCTTGTGAGCGACTATCTGACCAGGTAAATGATTGTCTTAAATATACCGACAGTGATTCTTCCATAACTATGGAGGATATCCTGAAGCTGGAACTGCATTTCGACGATTGTCTTATCAGGTTATATAATATCCTGGAATCAGAAAATGCCCTGAATGAAACTACTGCCGGAATTTTTTATTACATGCTGAAAAAAACAAAGAGAGAACAGGATTTACTTTCGGGAATATTTTATAACCTGAACAGCAGCACGAACCATAGTTTCTCCGTTCAGGGCCCGGTTAAATAGTTCTGCAGTTTCATTTCATTCGTTATGCAAGAGATCAAAATTCAGCGATAAATGATGTATTGCCTTCAACATTTGATATTGCAACAATTGATCCGTTATGCATTTTAATAATCTCCTGGCATACGCTTAATCCCACCCCCGAGCCATTTGGTTTTGTAGTAAAGAAAGGAACAAAAATTTTTTCTACCAGTTCAGCAGGGATAACAGGGCCATTGTTAGATACTCTGATAAGGACTCTGCCCTGTGAATTTCTCATCATATTGATTGATATCTTTTTATCCCCCTCTGATATTGAACAGACAGCATCGAAGGCATTATTTACAAGATTTACCATAACCTGGTTCAGCAGCTTCCTGTCTCCTATTATCTCTTTCAGCGACCTGTCGCTGTTTACAGAAAACTCTATGCCATTTCCCTTCATCCTGGTCATAAAGGCAATCCGGAGCTGTTCAGTCCATTCATCAACGGAAAATGAGGTAAATTCCGGTTTTGGGATCTTTGATATTTTGCGGTAATTCTCCATAAAGCGTACCAGCCCGTCACTTTGCTCATTGATAAGCTTAAGTCCGCTGATAGCTGTTCTCATCTCTTCCTTGTCAACCTGTATCTTCTCTTTGCTCCTCTCACTACCTGAAAATATTGAAAACAACTCTCTTGAAACAGAAGTCAGGGGAGAGAGGTGATTCATTATCTCATGTGTCAGAACACTTAACAGTTTGCGGTATGATTCAATCTCCCTCGATTCCAGTTCATTCCTGATATCCTGGATAGCAACCAGCTTAAGTTCTTCATCTTTTCTCCTTATCATTGTTGTCCTGAAAAACAACATATGAAGGTTCCCGTCAACCAGGTTCTTATATGTAAGTGTCTCTCCCGGTCTTAGTTTACAAACAGCATCATAAAAGGCCGGGTGTTTGATTTTCAACAGGTCGGGATTGGTCGATTCGGCAGAAATACCCGCATAGATACAGGCTGTTTTATTTATAAGCTCAATGGAATTTCCCGGACCAAGAACGAGCAGACCTGCTGACGCATGCTGTATTATTGTCCTGTAATAAGATTCACTATATTCATTCCTGAGTTTTATCTCCTGGAAGTGTTCGTTAATCCTGTTAATACTCGCATAGACCTTCGACAGTCTCCTGTTTTTGATATTCTCACTGAATCTGACCGTTGTATCATCATTCCTTAATGACTCAAAAAGGAAGCTTACAGCATCTCCTGTTGAGTTAAATATCGAGTTAATAATGATGAAAAAGGTTATGCCAAGAATTAACATAACGATTAAAGCAGGAATTTTATCCAGCTGGAAGAATATTCCTGCAGCAATAAAAGAAACAGAAGCCAGGATTAGAAAAATGATCCTCGTCCGCGAACTAAGAAGTCTTTCAGATACCATATTTCTTAAGTTTATTATAAAGTGTCTGTCTTGTTATTCCAAGCTGTTCTGCAGTTATCCCCTGATTATTGTTGTTTTTTTTAAGGGTACTGATAATCATTTTACGCTCCATCTCTTCGAGCGTTTCTGTCTGATCGTTCACCGGGACCCCATTCTCGAGAAACATAAAATCAACTGCTCTCAGCTCATCACCCTCGGCAAGGATAACAGCCTTTTCAATTGTGTGCTGTAACTCCCTGATATTTCCATACCACGGATTCTTTTCCAGCTTGCTGATACCATCACTGTGAATCCCGAGATGATTTTTATTATATTTCTTTCCGTATATTTTAAGGAAATGACGGGCCAGGTCTTCGATATCTTCAATTCTCTCACGAAGAGGCGGGATGTGTATCTGTATAGTATTCATCCTGTAAAGAAGATCCTGGCGGAACTGCTTGTTTGCCACCATATCAGCCAGGTTATTATTTGTTGCACTAATAAGCCTGAAATCCACTCCAATCTCTTTATTTGATCCAACAGGAGTCACAACATGAGTTTGCAGAACCGTAAGGATCTTAGCCTGTAGTTTAAGCGGAATGTTACCAATCTCATCAAGGAAGAGAGTCCCCATGTGAGCCAATGTAAATCTTCCGGTCTTTTCTTCATGAGCATCGGTGAAAGAGCCTTTTTTATGCCCGAAAAGCTCACTCTCGAACAATGATTCACTCAACGATGACAGGTCCACCATTACAAATAATTCATTATTACGACCCGATCTTCTGTGGATCTCCCTGGCAATCACTTCCTTTCCTGTGCCGTTCTCCCCTGTTATCATTACACTCGCATCGGTATCGGAAATCTTATCCACCAGTTTCATGATACCTTCCATGGCAGCAGATTTCCCGATAACCATAACGTCGGACCTGTTAACATCCTGCCTCAGGATTTTTTCCCTTGATCTGAGGTCAGATATTTCAATACTTGAGTTCCTGAGGCGGCTGGCAGCTTCAAGTGTAGCCTTCAGTTTCTCATTGTCCCAGGGCTTGAGGACAAAATCTGCAGCTCCTTCCCTGAGAGACTTCACAGCCAGCTCCACATCTCCATAGGCGGTTATCATTACAACTTCAACCAGGGGGGATCTTTTCTTTATTTCTCTCAGCCAAAAGAGTCCTTCATTCCCGGTGTTAATCCCTGCTTTAAAATTCATATCCAGCAATATAACATCTGTATCATTCTTTTCAAGCTCCGAATACAGCTGAGCAGGATTCGAAATTGTCCTTACAGTAGCAAAATAAGGTTTGAGCAAGAGTCTGAGGGAATTCAGAATAGCCCTGTTATCATCCACAATCAGCAGATTATTATTTTTCATTGCATATCAATTTATTAATAAATGTAAAATTTTTTTAATGAATCCATGTAAAAAAAATTTACTTTTTATGGTATGCCATTTTTATATTGTGTTGAATATCAGCCTATAAATATTTTTGGCACGAAGTTGGGATAAAATGATAACAAAAAATTAATAATATGATACGAACAGTCAGTTTATCAAAGGTATTCCGCACAGAAATGGTGGAGACAACAGCATTGCATAAGGTCAGCCTCAGTGTCACCAGCGGTGAGTTTGTTGCTGTTATGGGGCCCTCGGGTTGTGGAAAATCAACACTTCTTAATATACTTGGTCTCCTCGACAGTTCCGATTCCGGGGAATATTTCTTTGATGGTGTTGAAGTCTCGGGATTTAATGAAAAACAAAGGACCAATCTGAGAAAAGGGAATATTGGCTTCATCTTTCAAAGTTTCAACCTGATCGAAGAGTTGAATATCTATGAGAATGTAGAGCTTCCTCTATTAGCTCTTAATGAGTCTATATCAATTCGCCGGCCGAAAGTTGAGGATATACTTGAAAAGATGAAAATTGGTCACAGGAGGAACCACTTCCCCAGGCAACTATCGGGTGGCCAGCAACAGAGAGTGGCCATAGCCCGTGCACTGATCACCAGTCCCAAGCTCATCCTTGCTGACGAACCAACGGGAAACCTCGATTCAAATAATGGTGAGCAGGTTATGCAATTGCTTGAACAGATGAATGCATCAGGAACTACAATAGTTATGGTCACACACTCCCTCGATCATGCTGAAAGAGCACACAGGATTGTTAACCTGTTTGATGGTCAGCTGGTTATGGAACGTTATGAAAAGGTCTTTGAACCTGTGAGATAATACAAACGTATTTGAAAAATTACTTAATATTGATAAAATGTCGCTCCAATCTGTATTAATGCTTGCCAGGAGAATTGCAAAAGAAAAACTACTCTACCTGATAATTTTTTTGAACCTGATCATTGGTTTCGGAACCTTTATCATAATAAGCCAGTACATAAACGGTCAGTTCATGTGGGACAAATACAATAAAAAATATGATCGTATTTACAGGCTCCAGCTGTTTATGGACCAGGCGGAAAACCAGGAGAAAAATACCTGGAGTGTGGCTCCGGCCCTGAGTCGAAAAGACCTGACAGATCTACCCGAGATAGAAAAAATTGCTCTTATTCATGATGTTGGAGATAATAATAAAAGCGGTGTCTTCTTTTCAATAGATAAAAAGAATGAGTTCCTGACACGTTTCGGGTATTATGCTGACCAGTCGGTGTTTGATATTTTCACATTCAATTTCATCAAAGGAGATCCGCAGCAGGCATTGATTCAGCCATACTCCATTGTACTGTCTGAATCAATGGCTGATAAACTCTTCCCTGACGGTGATGCACTTGGCAAGCAGGTATACGGAGAAAATAAGGTCGCTTTTACAGTTACCGGAGTCTATGATGACCTTCCCATGAAATCTACCTGGAGACCCGTATACCTGTTGCCTATGCTTTCATATTCAGCAATTACGGGGGATAAAACCTATGAAACCAACTACTGGGAATATGGTTTTTTTACATATGTTTTGCTGAAACCCAATGCCAGTCCTGAATCAGTAGACAATAAAATATATGGTGCACTGAGTGATTTCAGGAAGGAGCACCATCCATATCTCAGGCCAATGTCGAAGTTACGCCTTAATCCGTATTTTGATCCGGCCCTGATGATTGCTCTCGGACTGATAGGATTTTTAGCAATCCTTATCCTGGTTCTTACATCAATTAACTTTATTAACCTGCAGACAGCAAATGCAACCAACCGCTTCAGGGAAATAGGGATTAAGAAAACACTTGGATTCAATAAAAAAAGATTATGGACACAGTTCATGATTGAATCAATTTCTCTGACATTTTTTGCTGCCCTGGCTGCAATAGTGCTGACACAACTAGTATTGCCTTATCTCAACAGTGTATTCGGTGAAGGAACCTTTTCCGGCATTATGGAAAATAAAAATCTTATCCTTATCATATTCGGAGTAACCATTTTAACAGGATTCCTGTCTGGTATTCATCCGGCTTATGTTATCTCCTCCTACAATCCCATTGCAGCCCTCAAACAAAAATTTGTATCCGAAGAATCAAATGGTATAAGCCTGAAAAAAGTACTTGTAACACTTCAGTTCAGTATTTCAATTTTCATGCTGATAGTTGCATTTATTATTTTCAGACAGACACGATTCATGCTGACAAAAGATATGGGATTTAATGACAAAACCGTTCTTTTTGCCAATATAGTTACAAATAAACATGGTTCCTTCGAAGCTTTGCGTCAACGATTGCTGGAACATCATGAGATAAAAGATGCATGCGTATCAGATTATATACCGTTTATCTTACCCGGAGGAGATGATCTTCACTGGGATGGTGCCAAACCTGATGAGAAGGTTTTTGTAAGAATAAGCAATGTCGGCTATAATTTTGTACCGACTTATGATCTGAAGGTGCTTAACGGAAGAAACTTTTCAACGGACTATCCTGATGATGTGGAGAAGTGCCTGTTAAACCAAACAGCGGTTAGGGTATTTGGCTGGCAGGAACCCATAGGCAAACAAATAAAACTCTGGGATAAAAATTACCAGGTCATAGGAGTAATCAGAGATTATACAGTCAGCTCTGTTTACAATGCCCTCGAGCCTCATCTTTACAGGCTTATTCCTGATTCACTCATCAGTAACGGGGTTTATTCCGTAAATTTTGCCGGTGGGAGGGAAAGAGAAGCTATGAAAGATGTGAAAAAAGAGTTTGAGGAGTTTTTCCCGAATGATGCTTTTGAATTCCGCAATATTCAGTCCCTTGTACAAAATGAAACTGCTGTTGTGGCATTTAAAGGACTAATGAGGATAACTGGCCTGATCGCCATACTCACTATAATGATTTCTTCCATAGGCCTTTTTGGACTAATATTGTTTATGACACAAAAAAGGATGAAGGAGATAGGAATACGTAAAGTCCTTGGATTTTCATCCGGTAACCTGTATTATACAATATCTTCATGGTTCATCAGACTGATTATAATCTCCCTTGTTATAGCATGGCCTGCCTCCTATTATGTATATAAGGTGTTGCCCGGTACAAAGAAATATGGTCTGCAGGTATGGGAATTCATACTTGCCACTGCCATTATACTGATCGTTGCAATTGCCACAATCAGCTTCCAGATCATTAAAGCCTTAAGAGTGAAACCCGTTGAGATACTCAAGGATGAATAGGACTGAAAGTATCCGTTTTTAAATAAACCTATCTTACCCTGACAACCTGTTTATCCTTGTTTTGTTCCATAAAGCGAAAGAAACTTTCATGGATAAGATCAGGGTTAAGGTCGTTGGTAATGTTAACATAAATTTTCCAGTTACCGTTCCTCCGGAATGAATCAGCCATATCGTCAAGTGAATATTTTACATAAATATCAGTAGGTATAACATCTTCACGGAGATATCTTAAGTGATATGACCCAAAAATAACTACGCTGCCCGGCTCTACATCCTTATATCGTTGCAGTATTGAATTTTTACTAGCAAGATAACCCGGATTTTCCAGATTAAACCTGCCTGTCGTTATATATTTATAAACGGCATATTTGCCCGGAATATAATGGGCACCCAGAATTGCAAGTATAATCAGAAAAAATAAGGATGATCTCATAATTTTCAATCGGGGTTTTTCCATGAGACCGGAAAAAAAAGCCAATAACACCAAAAACATTCCCGGAGCCATGAACCTGTAGTTAAGCGGTTCAATTGAATAGAACCATCTGATTGATACTATTGATAAAAGATATACAATCCCCGACAGCAATAAATACTTCCATATTCCTTTATGTGCTGTTAATTCTTTGCTTCTTTTTCTGAATAAATAAATAATGCCTGTTATCATCAGCAATCCGCTTATTAAAAGAACCGGAATATTCCATCTTATAAGGATTATTGCTTCTTTAAATGCCGACAGTAATTGTCGGAACAATGTCTCGTCTGACTCGGTCTGTAAAGTTCTTAATCCTCCGGTAATAAACCCTGTAGTTAGTTTATTGTGATAGAGATAAAGAAGTATAATTAATAATTGTAATAATGAAACCGCAAGTAATTTGAACGAAAGAAACCACCTGCGTCTGTACATAACTACCAGAGAAGATATCCCAATAATTATTACTGAAATCAACCCTATATACCGTGTTAAAAATAAAGCTGTCCCCGACAGCAGTAATGCCACAAGCCATTTTGGCTTTCCCCCGGTCTCAATACTCTTGTAGAGTGTTAGTGAAGTACAAATCAGGAATACAATAAAAGCACCCTCGGACCAGGTATAAGAAAATATTGAAATATTTGCATCAGTATAGAATATTAATGCGGCCCAATGAGCATTTTCTTTAAACAAATATGAGAATATCATTAAAACACACCCAATCAGCAGCATGTTCAGAACTTTTGATGCCCATACAATACCCAGCCCTGTCAGCTTTGACATTATAAAAATCATCACCGGATATCCTACCGGCCATATTGCAAAAAACGATTTACCGTCATAAGCGCTGTAATCAGGAATATAAAAACCCTCGTGCAATACCAGGTTTCTGGAAAGCCTTAAATAATAAGAAGAATCAGGACTAATGCAACCATTAGGATTAGTGTATGTATTTAACAGGATTATGATACAGAGTCCCATGAATACAAGGAATAATTTTATATTATTCCCTTTTACAAATTTTAGTAATACGCCCATCTGTCGTGTTAAATAAACATTTAACTTAAATTATACATTTCTGATTCGGTTAACCAGGCTGCCCGATTACTGCCTCGACTAATAAAAAGATATGGGCGAAACATTACTTATCATCAGATGCCGGCAACTACCTGACTATAAAAATATAATAATGAAACATGAATTTAACTTTCCTGTATCCTTTTATTCTTATAAAGATAAAAAATTATAATCCGGAGAATTTCTTATCAGTAGTATTTTTATTAAGAGGGAGTAAATTTAAAGCAGGAACGGGCTGAGGAAATACACAAACTTTAAAAACCAAACCTGGTTTCTTCCTGCAATGACTTAAAATAGCTGTCGTGGTTAAACATGAAAATATCAGCCGGCCGGCCCGGTGTATCCTGTATCTTACCCACTTTATCGAGTATGCCCTGCCTTAGTATCTTTCGCCTGAAGGTGCCCCTGTCTATATTGCGACCGAGAATTGATTCATATAAACCGCGCAGTTCATTCATTGTAAATGTTACCGGTAACAGGTTCTCCGCTACCGGGTGATCCATCAGCTCTCCGGCCAGTACCTTCCTTGTTCCATCTATTATCCCGGCATGATCCATTACAAGCTCATCTGTACCGTTCACCTCCATCCATTTACTTTCAGCTGAAATACCTCCGTGAGCCAGTTTTGTATCACTGAATTTCACAAGTCCGTAGTAAACAACGGTTATAAACCGCTGCGTTATCCACTTAATAACACTGGCATAGTCCGGACTGACATCCTGTTCTATAGCAGATAAGCCCTGCAACCTGTTAGTTTCACCGAAAGTCCTGACCTGACGCAGGAAAACACTTCCAATACCTGTTAGTCTCAGGTTCCTGCAGGCCGCCTCATCAAGATCTTCTTCCTTCTTTACATAACCCCCGGGTAAAATCCACAATTCCTGTCCCGGGATACGATGAGCAAGAACCTTCAGGTGAGGATGGTCATATGCAAACACAACCACATTTATTGATATATGAGGGAGAAAAGCAGATGTTCCCTTTCCAAAATAATCCTTTATTATGTCATCTAATGTCCTCTGTCTCATTCCGGGAAAAATTTCTTCCAATTTATATAATGTTTTGAGGCAATCTGCCTTTTATAAATGGTTTTTATTAATTTTGAGCTTAAATATTTTGAAAATCAAAAATATAAATTTCGTGCTTTTCAGTTAAATACAAGGCTCATTTTTATTTAACCGGGAAGATTTTTAGTTCTGCATAATATTATAAACACAGCCATAAATCACATTAAACATTTCAATCATGTCGGCCAGAAAAACAATAATTTATTCATGCCTTTACGGGTTTTCAGCCCTGCTTATTGCTTGTGCGCCGGGAAAACAGGTAAATGACCTGCCGGAAGTGGTAAAAGCACATTCTTCTTTTATTAGGAAAGATGGTAATTTTTCATACCGCGATCTGAATAAGAACGGGAAACTGGATATTTATGAAGACTCCCGCCAACCCGTGGAAAAAAGGATTCAGGATCTCCTTGGTCAGATGACTCTTGAAGAAAAAGCGGGAATGATGTTTTATTCACCTGTAAGGGTGAACAGGGACGGAACGATAGAGGAAGAACCGTCTAATGATCTTCTGGCCTCAATGTCTCCTGCAGGAATTACCGAAATTGACAAGCGACATATAACACATTTTAACCTCTTCACTGTTTATTCTCCCGATACCCTTGCATTATGGTATGACAGGATGCAGCAGTATGAAGAAAAAACAAGGCTTGGGATTCCCCTAACCATTGCTTCCGATCCGCGGAACCAGGCAGCAAGCGGATTTTATTCTATGGCGGCAAAAAACTTCTCGATATGGCCCGATCCTTTGGGAATGGCAGCCATAGGCGATGAGGCAGAGATGGAAAAATTTGCCGATATCTCGCGACAGGAATATGTGGCAGTTGGAATAAGACAGGCTCTCCATCCGCAGGTGGATCTGGCTACCGAACCACGCTGGCCACGTATTTCAGGGACATTCGGGGAGGATGCTGATCTTTCCGCACGTATGACTACTTCATATATTAAAGGATACCAGGGCGATACGCTGGGATCAAACAGTGTTGCCTGCATGACAAAACACTTTCCTGGCGGAGGACCTCAAAAAGAAGGTATCGACCCTCACTTCAAGTTCCAGAAAGGACAGGTTTATCCCGGGAACAATTTTAATTATCATCTGATTCCTTTCGAGGCTGCATTCAAGGCTCATACGGCAGCAATAATGCCTTATTACGGAGTGCCCATGGGACAAAAGAATATTGAGGAAGTTGGATTTTCCTATAATAAGTCTATTATTACAGGACTCCTGAGAAATAAATTCCATTATAACGGGGTTGTGTGTACCGATTGGGGACTCGTATCTGACAGTAAAATCGGAAACTTTGACTTCCCTGCAAGAGCCTGGGGTGTGGAAAATCTAAGTAAGGAAGAGAGGGTACAAAGAATCATTGATGCCGGAGTTGACCAGCTGGGAGGAGAAAGCCTGACGGATGTAATTGTGAATCTCGTGAAGGAAGGAAAGGTGACAGAGAGCCGTATCGATTCATCTGTTATAAGGCTGCTCAGATTGAAATTTGAACTCGGTCTTTTTGATAATCCTTTCGTTGATCCTCAAACGGCAAAGGAAGTTATAGGAAAACAGGAATTCAGGGAAGCAGGCGAGGAAGCGATGCGTAAATCACTTACCCTGTTAAAGAATGAAAACAATATATTACCTCTGGTCCCCGGGAAATTAAAAATATACATAAAGAACATTAATCCCGAGGTGGCATCACTTTATGGTACCGTGGTTGAAACCCCCAAACAGGCTGATATAGCCATTATCAGGCTCCAGACACCCCATTACCCTCTCCCGGAGGTAAAAGGTAATCCCATTGCCGGAATGTTCCATACAGGAGATCTCGACTTCAAAGGAAAAGAGCTGCAGGATATATTAAAACTTGAAAAAACTGTGCCTACCGTGGTTGATATATACCTCGACAGGCCGGCCGTGATCCCTGAGATAAGTCACTTCTCAAAAGCTTTGATTGCCAATTATGGAGCATCGGATGCTGCTCTCCTTGATGTACTTTTTGGTAAATACAAACCGGAAGGCCATCTTCCTGTTGAACTGCCTTCATCAATGAAATCAGTTAATAATCAAAAAGAAGATATGCCTTATGATTCAGGTGATCCACTTTATAAGTTCGGAACAGGATTAAGTTATTGATACGGCAACAACCTGCTCATTAACAAATTCCCCGGACCTAATTTACAATTCCGTTATCCGGAATTTTCCCATCATTAAGTGAATATAGCCGGCAAAGCCATATTCACTTTTTTCTTTTTGCACTATCATTTCTATTATTGATTTTTCCCTCCGAACGGATATTCGGTGTGTTTTACACTTTATATAGCAGGGAATATTAAAGGGGAAATGTCTTTCAGAACAGCACGTACTTTTCTCAATTTGAGAATTTTTTCTCAATATGAACATAAATGCTCATCCGTCGAAAAAATTAACAAACACACTTTAAGGACATTACAAATTTATTCATTCACGGCACGTCATTTGAGAAAGCCTCGACGGACTAATATGTAATAATTTTATACGTTAGTCGTTATAAATAGTGTGTTCGTCAATAGTAAATAACAATTTATCAAATAAGTTTGTTCATGAAAATACTCAAAATTGCAAGATTTGCAAGGCGGTATTTTCCAGCTTTCAGGGACGATAACACAAATATCGTCCAGGGATTTACGGGGAAAAAGCTGTCTGTTTTAAAGTCAGGTGATATTAATTTCAGGGAATTTGCAACCAGGTTGACATTGCCGGTCCTGTTTCAGGTTCGGGCAGAGGGGAATAACAGGCTTGCACTTGACCATTAAAAAACAAAAGGACATGAAAAGTATTTTATTATCAATCATTTTAGTACTGTTTTTCAATTTCTCTTTATCGGCAACAAATTATTATATTTCTGTATCAGGAAGTGATTCAAACAATGGTTCTGCAAATTCACCCTGGCGTACATTAAGTTACGCCTGCTCACATGCAACAAGTGCGGGTGATGTTATCAATGTAGGTGCAGGAACATTCAATGTTACATCACAATGTTCGCTGGCAGAAGGAGTAAGCATTGTCGGACAGGGAA
>DATFLA010000144.1:0-3033 GCA_035268305.1 Bacteroidales bacterium
AAGTGAGACAAAGGAAAAGATACAGATGGCTATCTTTATGGGGAAATATTTCGAATCAAAAATACACCTCCTTGTCAGTACGAGTGCAGATAAAGGATTGCTGAGGAAGATCAATACCAATCTGAACTTTACAATCAAATATTTCATACAGAACAATATAGAGTATGAAATACATAAGCTGCCGAAAGGCAATATAGCCGAACAGACAATTGCCTTTGCACAGGAGATAAAGGCCGACCTTATTGTAATTGTTACAACAAAGAATATAACTTTTGCAGATTATGTCCTGGGTGCTTCAGAGCAGCAAATGATTGCAAACAGTTCGAAGATACCCGTCTGTTGTATCAATCCAAAGGCTTCTTTTGCCAGTGTTGGACAGTTTATGGGCGGCTGGGGCTCTTAGGCGGAACAAATAAGGTTGCAAGTATAGCTACAAGCAGGGAAGCCAGGAAGGTAGTCAGCCTGGCAGGAATTCCCTTTTGAGTATACGCCGTAACAATGACCGAAACCCTTTTATCTGTTGCCGGTTCATTGAGTATATCGCATATCTTCGATTCGAAATGCGATTCACTGATATATTTCGTTCCTGCCGAAGCAAGAAGAGAATTCATTTCATTTCTGTCAATGACATTCTGTTCAACAAGGAAATCCGTTTTATCGCGGGTGATCCTGTAGTGCTGTTCGAAACCGCCGCTGATCCAGAAAATAGTAAACACTATACCTGTAATAACAGTTATCACAGCTGCCCTCCCATGAAATTTCTTCCAGAATAAAGTGAAGAGAATAACAACGGAAAAAGTACATCCTATACCTGCCCAAACATAGCTTACAAGTGTAAAGATAAGCTTTGAGGGGGAAAGGTAAGAAAGCACAAGAGCCACGACTGCCAGGATAGCTGTTGTTATCCTGTGTCTCCTGAGTATATTACCGCCTTCCTTATCACTTCCTTTCCTGAGTATGCTCTCCGACAGCTCAGTAGCCGAGAGAATAAGTAATGAATCGGCGGTGGAGATCATGGCAGCTATTGCCCCTGTTATAAGAAGAGCAGCCACCACGGGAGGGAATAACTTCAATATGACCTTAGGCATAACATATTCAGGATCGCTCAGCCCGGCAGGTCCGAAAATAGCTATTCCTATCCATCCCAGCATAAGGGCCCCGATATAGGCTATCACTGTCCAGGCAATGCCAATATTACGGGCTTTACGTGCTTGCCGTGTATCACTTATAGCCATGAACCTGAGGCTTAACTGTGGCTGGCCGCCAAGATATCCGAAAAACCAGCTGAAACCGCCTGTTATTATAAGTCCTGCCCCAAAGCCACTGGCTGCTCCGGTAAGAGAATTATAACTGCTCCCCGATTTAATAAGGGCATCATGTATTCCCGAAGCAAAGGTATCCGGATTATGAAATACGAACCACAATCCTACTATCGGTCCTATTATAAGTGTTACAATCATTAGAATAGCCTGTACCACATCTGTATATACCACACTCCTGAAACCTCCGTAAACGGTATAAGGCACAATTACACAGGCCGTTATCAGAACACCGAGTCCGGGCTTAAGGCCGAACAGGGTATGCAGTGTTTTGCCGCCGCCAAGGAATTGTGCCCCCACGTAGAAAAAGAAGAAAAATACGATTGCCAGGCTCGAGATACGCCTCAGCCAAAGCCCTGTTTCTCCGTGTTTTGCTGCTATGTATTCAGTAAATGTTGATACATTGTATTTCTCTGCCTCATCTCTCAGCCTCCATGCCAGGAAGGCCCATGCTGTTATTATTCCTGCAACACAGCCTATTGCCGTCCATATCTCTGTAAGTCCCATGGCGTAGGCAGCCCCCGGCAAACCAAGCAGGGCCCATGACGATTCACCAGTGGCCCTCTCTGATAAAGCAGCCACCCACCCCGGCAATTTTCTGCCGGCAATAGCATAATCACTTCCCGTTCGTACTTTTCTTCCCTGGAATATACCCCAGGAAACAAGAAGAGTAATATAAATTACCATTACAATAACGATAATAACCTGGTTCTCCATATTACAGGATATGTTTGATGATATTCAAATTTAACAAAATATGTGATTGCAGAAGCCGCTGCAATGATATATCTTAGCAACGGTAACAGAAGAAAGGGAAAGAAAATGTCGATAGTTGTACAGGATGTTACAAAGTTATACGGCGAACAAAAAGCTCTTGATAATGTATCGTTCCGTGTTGAAACAGGAACCATAGTAGGCTTCCTCGGTCCCAACGGCGCCGGCAAGTCGACCATGATGAAGATAATCACAGGATTTATACCTCCCACATCAGGTAGGGTGTATGTAAATGATCAGCTGGCAGGTAGCGACAACATAGAAGTAAAGAAACAAATTGGCTATCTTCCTGAAAACAATCCGCTTTATCCTGAGATGTACGTAAGGGAATACCTGGGATTTGTGGCTTCTGTTTACAAAACCGGCATCCCGCAAAAAAAACTTGTTGATGATATAGTTGAAATTACCGGCCTGGTACCTGAGCAAAAAAAGAAAATCGGGGCACTTTCAAAAGGTTACAGACAGAGAGTAGGCCTGGCCCAGGCCCTGATCCACGATCCGGAAGTCCTTATTCTCGACGAGGCCACATCAGGTCTCGACCCGAACCAGATAGTTGATATAAGAAACCTGATAAGAGAAGCCGGACGGGCAAAAACAGTACTGCTGTCAACACATATAATGCAGGAGGTGGAAGCAATATGCGACAGGGTCATAATAATAAATAAAGGTGTTATTGTAGCCGATGAGGAAAAAAACAATATGTATACCAAATTCCGCCACCCTGTCCGGACCGTCATGGTTGAATTCGACAAACAGGTAGATGAAAAAAATCTTACAGCAATAAACAATGTTACTCGGGCAAAAAATATAAGAAACAATATTTGGTTACTTGAAGCGGGAAACAATGAAGATATACGCCCGGCTGTTTTTCAGTTTGCCGTCGGTAAATCCCTGATGGTTTTGTCGCTGCAGGAACAGGAAAGCAATCTGGAGGAAGTTT
>DATFLA010000145.1:0-8368 GCA_035268305.1 Bacteroidales bacterium
TGATAAAACAACAGATGGAACAGGAACGGGGTTATTCCAGAGCTTTCTTACAGGTCTTCAGCCGGGTAAAACATATTATATCAGGGCATATGCTGTTAACATCAAGGGAACATCCTACGGCAACGAAATAAGCTTCAGAACGCCTGTTGCTCTTCCAGCCATTTCCACTGCCGGAATAACCGACATTACACGAACCAGTGCCATTTCAGGAGGTACAATCATATCTGACGGTGGTGCAGCCATTGAATCGAGCGGGGTGTGCTGGGGTGAGTCACATTATCCCCTTGCATCAGGGAATCATACAACAGATGGTTCAGCAGCAGGCACTTTCTCAAGCATTGTCTCAGGACTAACACCCGGTACAACGTATTATCTGAGAGCCTATGCTACAAACACCGACGGCACCGCTTATGGGAATGAACAGACATTTACTACTGATCCTGTTATCCTACCTTCTCTAACAACATCAGTCCCAACATCAGTTACACCAGCAGGAGCTGTATCGGGCGGTAATATAACTGACAATGGAGGCGGAACAATAACAGACCGTGGTATATGCTGGTCGACAACTGTTACGCCTACCCTGTCTGATTTCAGTCTCAGTTGCGGAACAGGAACTGGAAGCTTCCAGGGAAATATCACCGGGCTGGAGCCGGGAACACATTATTATGTGAGATCATATGCAATTAACAGTGCCGGTACGGCATTTGGCAACGAACTTGAATTCTCAACTCCTGCTGTCATACCAACAATACTTACGGCTAATGCATCCGAGGTAACAAGAACAACAGCTGTTGCAGGAGGTAATATAACATACGACGGGGGATCCACGGTTTCTGAAAGCGGTATCTGTTATGGAACAACACATAACCCGGCGACTTCAGAACAACATACATCAGATGGAACAGGGACAGGTATTTTTTCAAGTACACTGTCGGGTCTAACGCCGGGAACAGTATATTATGCAAGGGCCTATGCCATAAACATAGCTGGTACTGCCTACGGTAATGAAATAACTTTCACAACAGGTCCACTTACACTTGCAACAATTACAACAAATGCAATATCCTCAGTCACACCGTATACAGCCACCTCAGGAGGGAGTATTTCAGATAACGGAGGAACAGCAGTGTCTGAAAGGGGTATCTGCTGGTCGACATCATCGGCTCCGACAACATACGATGATATGACATCAGATGGATCCGGTACAGGCAACTTCACTAGTTACCTTACAGGTCTGGATCCCGTTACAACTTACCACATAAGAGCTTATGCTGTGAACAGCCTGGGTACAGCGTACGGAAATGAACGTGTTTTTACAACTCCTGTGGCTCTGCCTGTTTTATCAACAGTTGCAGTTACAGATGTTACAAGGACAACCGCTACATCCGGAGGCAGTATCTCTACCAATGGTGGTGCTTCAATAACATCAAGCGGTGTTTGCTGGGGAACATCACATAACCCGACAGCCTCAGGCTCACATACAAGCGACGGAACAACATCCGGAACCTTTGCAAGTCACCTGTCTGGACTAACACCGGGAACACATTATTACCTAAGAGCATATGCAACAAACAGTGCAGGTACCGGTTATGGCGATGAGGCATCATTCACAACAAATCCGATACTCCCGGCAACCTTAACAACTTCAGCAATTACATCTGTTACATCAACAAGTGCAGTTTCCGGTGGTAATATTACTGATGATGGTGGTGGAAGTATTACAGGACGTGGAATATGTTGGTCCACCTCCTCTTTCCCCGACTTATCCGACCAGAGTACAGGCAGCGGAACAGGCACGGGGAGCTTTTCAGCTAATATGACAGGATTAATGCCAGGGACCACCTACCATGTAAGAGCTTATGCAACAAACAGTGCAGGCACTTCCTATGGTAATGATCTGAACTTCTCAACACCGGCTGTTCTACCTGCGATTACCACTATGGAAGCATGGAGCATAACAAGAACAACAGCTTCAACTGGCGGTAATATATTATCAAACGGAGGTTCAGCTGTAACTGCCAGCGGTATCTGTTACGGAATATCACACAATCCTTCAGTATCAGGGCAACATACTTCAGATGGTTCCTCAGGCGGCACTTTCTCCAGTTCACTTACGGACCTTACTCCGGGTACAGTGTATTATGCAAGAGCATATGCAACAAACATTGTTGGTACATCCTATGGTGGAGAAATAACATTCACCACAGATCCCCTGAGTCTTGCATCAGTTACTACCACCACGATAAGTTCAATCACTTCTGCTTCGGCAGCTTCAGGGGGAAATATTTCAGATGACGGAGGTCTTGCTGTAACATCCAGAGGTATTTGCTGGTCATTATCAGCCTCGCCAACCACAGATGACAATATCACAACAAACGGGACGGGGACAGGTAGTTATACAAGCAATATCACGGGTCTCTCGCCTGCCACTGCATACCATGTACGTGCTTACGCAACCAACAGCATGGGAACAGCTTATGGCACTGACCGGACATTCACCACCCTGGCTGAGTTACCTGTCATATCAACAACTGCAGTAACAGGTGTAACAAGAACGACAGCCATATCGGGCGGAAATATAACATCTGACGGGGGAGCAACAATAACTGCAAGTGGTGTTTGCTGGAGTACTTCTCACAATCCTGTAGCCTCTGGCAGCCATACGAATGACGGTTCTTCAATAGGTAGTTTCACAAGCAATCTTTCCGGTCTTATTCCGGGAACACAGTATTATCTCAGGGCTTATGCAAAAAACAGTGCAGGAACTGCATACGGGAGTGAAGTAACCTTTACTACAGATCCAATACTTCTTGCAACTATCACTACTTCAGCAGTTACTTCCGTAACAACAACATCGGCTTCTTCAGGTGGAAATATAACTGATGACGGAGGTGGTTCAGTAAGTGAAAGAGGTCTTTGCTGGTCAACTTCACCATCTCCAACCACATCTGGCCAGAAACTCATCCTGGGAAGCGGAACAGGTACATTTACAGGATCAATAACCGGATTGTTCCCGGGAATTACATATCACATAAGGGCTTATGCCATCAACAGTGCAGGAACTGCCTATGGCAGCGATCTGATGTTTACAACATTAACTGATGTACCTTCCCTTACAACAACATCGGTATCAGACATCACAAGGACAGGCGCAAGCTCGGGCGCGACTATTAACTCAAACGGGGGTCTGGCTATTACTGTAAGTGGTATTTGCTGGAGTACATCACATAACCCGTCGACAAGTGGTCAGCACACAACTGACGGAACAACTTCAGGCAGTTTTGCAAGCAATGCGACAGGACTGACTCCCGGGACACAATATTATTTAAGGGCATATGCTACAAACAGCCTTGGCACAGGTTATGGCAATGAGCTATCCTTTACAACAATACCTCTTTCGCTGCCATCCGTTACCACTAACCAGGTAACAGGTGTCACTTCCGTCGCTGCTGTCTCCGGAGGCATCATAACTGATGATGGCGGATCCGGGGTTACTGCTCGAGGTGTTTGCTGGTCAACCTCATCGTCACCCACAACAAGTGATAATTTTACATCTGACGGTTCAGGTTCAGGTAATTTTATAAGCAATATATCGGGGCTCGATCCGCAGACAACATATTATCTTCGTGCCTGGGCAACAAACAGCATGGGAACTGCATATGGCTCACAGAGAAGTTTCACAACACTGGAAAATACAGACGTTACATTCACCAATCCATCAGGGGGGTTACTCCTTCATTCGGTAGGCAATAAAAAAGTCATTTATACCTGCAGTGGCAGTAACTGCTATGTAAGATACAGCAGCGACAATGGTAATTCATACAATACAGGAGTGATAGTAAACGGTCTCTTCAATGAAGATAATAAGGCCCGTATAATGCCTAACGGAAACATAGTCCTATTCTGTGGAAGCAGGGCATATTATTCTACAGATAATCTTACTACTATCCATGCCTGCACTGTGCTCGATAAAGATGGAACCCCGTATGTATATCATACACCTGTAAACCCATCCTATCCGGGAGGATATTTCAATTTCATGGGCGGATATGCCGAGTATAACGGAGTTGTAGTTATGGGTACATATACAAATAACTCCATGGGAGCATCTCCTGTGAATCTTTATTACACCCTTGATGGAATAACTTGGAAAGTATTCTACACCTTTGGTCAGAATCCAAAATACACTGACGATGGTACTCCAATGGGTGGTACCGGAGGCACTCTCCTTGGTGATCCTTCAAATCCTCTTATTGCCAGGCATATCCATGCGGTAAATGTAGGTTACGATGGTAATTTCTATGCTTGTACCGGTGATGACGGTTATGAAATGCACTTTTTAAAATGTGTATATAACAGCGGTTCCGACACATGGACTGTAGATGACCTCTTATCCGGTGAAAGCAGGAACTGGCAAAGAATGAGAGCTCTTGGTGTATACGAACGGAACGGCTATCTCTACTGGGGATCCGACGGGTCCGATCCGTTTACTTACAACGGTAACACATACGAGTCACTTGGAGTATATAAATGTCCCATAGCCGATATTAATGATCCAACAAAACATATCCTCTTAAGGGCTTTGCCTGATGCCTGCTATTCATTTATAAATGAGGGACATATTGTCTTTGCCGGGATGCAGAGTTATGCTGCAGTGTATATCTCATACGACTATGGTGAAAACTGGACAGCCTATCCGAAACCATCCTGGATGTATGGAACTGTACAGGGAGTTTGGTACAATGAAATGTACAAATATATGGTAACAAGTTACGGATACATCATACAGAGTATACTGTTCTGATTATCAGGAAAACTTATATCCCGGAATTTTTCTCATTCTCAGGTTAAGGGGAGTTATTTCAAGGTATTCATCATCTTTTATCTGTTCCATCGATTCTTCAAGCGAGAATTGTATCTTAGGTGCTATTTTAAGACCTTCATCCGACCCAGATGCTCTCATATTGGTCAGCTTCTTGCCTTTTACCACATTAACCTCAAGATCGCCTGGCCTTGTATATTCACCTATAACCTGCCCCCTGTAAACGTAGTCACCCGGATCGATATAAAATCTTCCCCTGTCCTGTAACCTGTCGATAGCATATCCTGTTGCCATGCCTTCTTCCAGAGAAATCAGCGATCCATTTTGTTTGGGTATCAGGTCATCTCCCTTATACCTATCGTAGGCTCTGAAACGGTGATGCATCACCGCTTCACCGGAAGTTGCAGTAAGCATAATGTTTCTGAGCCCGATGATCCCTCTTGATGGTATATCAAACTCAAGATGCACAAGATCCCCCCTTGGCTCAATAACAGTCATTTCACCCTTACGCTGGGTTGCAAGTTCAATAGCCTTCCCGGAAATTTCAGCAGGAATGTCTATTGTTAATATTTCATATGGCTCTGATTTTATGCCATTTACATCTTTTATAATAACCTTTGGTTTACCTACCTGAAATTCATAGCCTTCCCTTCGCATTGTTTCAATGAGGATCGAAAGGTGAAGGATACCACGGCCAAAAACATTAAATGTATCTTCAGATTTTGTTTCCTCCACCCTGAGGGCGAGGTTCTTTTCAGTCTCTCTTATCAGCCTTGTACGAAGATGCCGTGAGGTTACAAACTTACCTTCTTTACCGAACAACGGTGAATTGTTTATTGTAAAGATCATGCTCATTATTGGTTCGTCAACCTCAATTCTTTTAAGTGCTTCCGGTTGCAGCAGATCTGCCAGGGTGTCTCCTATCTCAAAGTCTTCAAGACCTATTACTGCACAAAGGTCCCCGCATCTGACTTTCTCCGTCTTTACACGTCCAAGACCTTCAAAAACATATAATTCCTTTACCCTTACTTTTTTCGAATGTCCGTCTCTTTTGCAAAGAGTGTAGTCTTCTCCGGCTATTATGTCACCCCTGAACACACGGCCAATGGCAATACGTCCAACATAGCTGGAATAATCGAGTGATGCAACCTGCATCTGTGCTGTGCCTTCCACATAAGGAGGTTCAGGTATAACCCTTATTATAACGTCAAGAAGATACCGGATATCGGAGGATGGCTTCTTCCATTCAGGTCCCATCCATCCCTGTTTTGATGAACCAAACACAGTTTCAAAGTCCAGCTGGTCGTCAGATGCATCAAGGTTATACATAAGTTCAAAAATATCCTGCTGAACCTCATCCGGCCTGCAGTTCTCCTTATCAACCTTGTTAACCACCACTATGGGCTTTAGACCAAGAGAAATGGCTTTGCCAAGTACAAACCTTGTCTGGGGCATGGGACCTTCAAGAGCATCAACGAGCAACAGAACACCGTCGGCCATTTTTAAAACTCTCTCAACCTCACCACCGAAATCAGCATGGCCCGGTGTATCTATAATATTAATTTTGACTCCGTTATAGTTAACAGAGACATTCTTCGAAATGATCGTAATTCCTCTCTCCCTCTCAAGATCATTATTGTCAAGAATCAGTTCTCCTGCATCCTTTCTCTGGTCAAGTACCTTGCATTCCTGTATTATACGGTCAACCAGTGTAGTCTTCCCATGATCGACATGTGCTATGATCGCTATGTTTCTTATCAACTGCATATAAATAAATTAGACCGCAAAAGTAATATTGTTGACCGGAATAATGATAAAAACAACGGAAATAAATTTATGATAAAAAATTCCTATATTTCGGATGAATCAAAAACCACTGATATGAAAAAACTGACCTTCACACTTTTCATTTGCACACTGGCTCTGTTTTCTGCCCAGGGACAATCAGGAAAAAAACTTGAAGTAGGAATGAAAGCACCCGACTGGACATTCACAGATGCAGACAAAAATGAATTTACCCTGGAATCATGGCCGGGAAAGGTTCTGCAAATCAATTATGTTGATCCTGACGAATCGGATCTCAATGATGCATTTAACGATGCTGTGAAGAAAGCAACAGATGTTGACAAGACACTCAGCAAAGATCTTTTTAAAGGCTTCGGAATTGTCGATTGCAAATCAACATGGAAACCTGATTTCCTGATAAGAATGATTGCCGGTAACAAAGCGAAAAAATATGATACGACAATTTTATTCGACTATAAGGCTACATTGCAGAAGGAATGGGGTCTGCCCAAAGACAACTATACCGTGGTGATACTTGATAAAAACAGGATATGCCGTGCTATCTATGAAGGCAAGATACCTGAGACTGACTATAAAAAGATTGTCGACGACATAATTGCACTTACAAAAGAAGAGTAACAGGCAACATATAACTTCTTTTAATACTCTGTGAATACCTGTATTCGTTAAAACTCCGATATAATTATTAAGGAGGCCCCGGTACGATTTCTCTGCAAATATTCAGTATTCATTTGCACAGGATAAATCCGGAGAACCAACAGGTAACCACAGAGTTTTTTGTTATAAAAAATGTACAAATGAAGATACCCAATCTACTACTCGTTGCAGGCAGAGGCACAAATGCCGGAAAGACTACAGTAATATGCAGGATCCTGGAACAAAACGAGGATAAAAAAATCATTGCGGTGAAAATAACGCCTCATTTCCATGAAATAACCCCAGGACTTAGGTTACTTGAGGAAGGTGAAGGCTATGCAATATATGAAGAGACCAGCCGTGAAGGTATTAAAGACACAAACAGAATGATACGGGCCGGGGCATCCAGGGTATATTTCGCCAAGGTCAGGGACGATAAGCTTCTCTTTGCCTTTAACCTGATAATGAAGAATACCGGCAGTGATATACCTGTAATCTGTGAATCACCGGCTTTAAGGAACTTTGCAGAACCGGGAGTATTTATAATAATGACATCTGATGTTATAAATAAACCTCATGATATGAGCAAGCTGGAAAAATTACCTCACCTGTTGCTTAAGTATGAGGATCTTGCTGAGATGCAGAGGATACCTGTCGGGTTTGAAAACAGGACCTGGGCAGGTGAATAAACTGCAAGGCCAGATACACAATCAACTAGTCAGGATATCAATATTGTTTCTCCTCGGTGATATCTGAAATATCTTTACCAAACCTGGCTTTGATTCTTTCGAGATCATACTTCATGCCCGCTACTGCCTGCATAAGCTGTTTTTCCGGAAGAACAGGATCAGGAAGTTCACTGCTTATATAATTAACAAATTTCCATATTTCCTTGACTTCATTAACATGAACTTCATAGGGTTCATAAATGGGATTCAGAGAATACAGGATCAGCTTGCCCTCAGACATCAAATTATTTTCAACAATCTTGAAGACAATACCATCGTCGAGAGTGAAGACTACATAAGCTTTTCCGCTAATCATCCCGTGCCAGTCCTGAAGATATTCGCCTGTGACCCATGAGCCATCGGGTATGGGGAG
>DATFLA010000146.1:0-5239 GCA_035268305.1 Bacteroidales bacterium
CGGGACATTTGAAGATGTAACAGAAAAAGCAAGGCTAGATGATCCGCATTATACAATGGGTATTACAGTAGGTGATTTCAATAATGACGGATATCCCGATATATATCTTAGTAATTACGGAACCAACGTCCTTTACAGGAATAATAAAAACGGGACTTTTACAGACGTGACAAAGCGTTCAGGTGCAGGTGGCGGCGAACATGATTTCAGTGTAGGTTCGACATGGCTTGATTATGACAACGACGGTTACCTCGACCTTTATGTAGGCAATTACCTGAACTTTGATCCCAACTATAAATACTACTATGCACCTGACGGCTTTCCGGGACCACTGGCATATGATGCTCAGCCGGATATACTGTACCACAACAATGGTGACGGGACCTTTGAAGATGTTACAGCAAAGATGGGGATAAAGGATGTTGACGGGAGAGCAATGGGTGTTGGTGCAGCTGACTATGATGATGATGGTTTCGTGGACATCTATGTTGCCAACGATCATACTGTTAATTACCTGTGGCATAACGACAGCGGAAAAGGTTTCACAGACAGGGGAACTATGTCAGGAACGGGTTTCAGCCAGGCAGGTGAAGCAACTATCAGTATGTCTGTCGATTATGCTGATTTCAATAACGACGGCCTTCTTGATATTTTCCTGTCCGATGACAAATACTGTTCACTCTATGAAAATATTGGTAATGGAGTTTTCAGTGACAAAGCATATGCCGCAGGAATTTCCATGCCTGCCGGCCAATTTGTCGGATGGTCAACAGCATTCGTCGATTATGATAATGACGGGGATGTTGACATTTTTAAGATCAACGGAGAACTAAAACACCTTTACGGGCAGGAAGATCAGTTATTTGAAAACGAAGGTAACGGTCTTTTTAAAGATGTGTCTGTTGACCGGGGAGCATATTTTCAGCAAGAACTTGTAGGTCGCGGAGCTTGTTTCGGCGATTACGATAACGACGGTGATATTGATGTCTTTATTGAGAATCTTAATGACCACGGAGCTTTCCTGAGAAATAATAAAGGAAACCAGAATAACTGGCTCCAGATAAAACTAGTGGGCACCACAAGTAACGCAGACGGTGTTGGATCAAGGATAAAAATTACTTCAGGAGGGAAATCACAATATTCACAGAAAAAATGCACTACGGGGTATCTTTCCCAAAGTGATCCCAGGATGCATTTCGGTCTTGGAAAAAACGAAAATGCAGACAGCATAGAAATAAAATGGCCCTCTGGAAAAATCCAGAAACTTGAAAATGTAAAAGCCAACCAGATTATAACTATAACAGAACCTAAAAACTGATCCTGGATGAATAAACTAAAAACTGGCGTTGCCTTTCTGTCGGTAGCTTTAACCTGTTCTTCTGTCCTTTATCTTAGCTCATGCAGCAGCAAACCGCATGAAGGACTTGTAATAATTACACAGGTCAGTGACAGGCCGGAAGATATTAATTATATTGATGGAAATTCATGGAGATACGTACCGCAAAGCCGCATTGCTGAATTTGATCCGGCCAACCCGGAAGGATCACTGAAAGTTTTAACTTCCGGTTTCTATTCAGCACATTCACCAGAAGTGTCAAGCGACGGTAAAAGCCTTCTTTTTGCCGGGCAAAAGAATGAGAGTGATCACTGGGAAATATACGAGATGGACCTGGGAAGTTCCGATATCAGGCAAATCACTTCTCTTGAGAATAATTGCACTGATCCTGCGTACATGCCCCTGGGAGGTATTGTGTTCAGCGGAAACATTCCGGATGACTCAATTAAGTCAGGTCATTCCCTCTTTACAGGGATGCTCGTCGGAACAGATATAAACCGCATCACCTTCAATCCACATACCTATTTTGCATCAACAGTCCTTAGTGACGGTCGCATACTCTCCATAAGCCGGAAAGTTTATCCTAAAAGCGGAAAGGCAAAATTAATGGTAATGAGACCCGACGGAACAAAATGTGAACTCTTTTATAATGGACCAACCGGAACCACAATTGTCAGCCGTCCCCGGGAAACAAACGATAATAAAATTGTTTTTATTGAGGCACCCGAGACAAAGGATGGCGCTGGAAAAGTGGTGAGCGTAGAGTACAATAATCCGTATGAAACGAGGAAAGTACTTACAGGTGATTATGATGGTAGTTTTCAATCTGTTTTCCCGGAACCCGGCGGGAAATTTCTTGTAACGTATAAAAACCAGGGCGATAATAAGTATTCTGTTTATGAATTTGATCCGGCAACGGGAAAGCTTGGAGAAAAGATGATAAATAACAATGATTATGATATCCTTGAGGCAGTGGATGTAAAAGTACATCCAAGGGCCAGGAAACTTCCAAGTGAAGTCCACCCGGATATCTTAACAGGACTTATTGTCTGTCAGGATGCTCAATTACTCGATCCCGTAGCTTCGGCTAAAAATCCCGGAATAAAACGTACCGCGCGGTTTGAAGTTATAGGTATTGATTCTGCAATGGGCGATTTTGAACCTGAACCTGATGGATCATTTTATTTAAGAGTCAAAGCCGACAAACCATTCAGGCTAATATCATTAGACAGCAACGGAAATGTTATTCAGAGCTGCGATTGGTTATGGTTGCGTCCCAATGAGCGCAGAGGATGTGTCGGATGCCACGAAAATCCGGAACTGGCGCCTGCAAACAGGATTCCTCTGGCAGTAAAAAAGGAGCCCATAGGTATACCAAGGCATGTCAGTAAGATTGAGGAAATATTCATTGATACAGAATAGTAATGAACAGGTTAACCAAGATATTTATATACCTGGGAATAATTGTAGCACTAGGATTGCTTGTATATTTTCCCGGAAGAAAAGCGGCAAGGGCACATGTTAACTACATCACTGCAACTGACGATCATCCGCTACTTTGTACAAAATGTCATCTGTACACACAGAAGACAGGCATATTTGCAAAGATGGTAAATGCAGATTATCTTTCACCGTTTAACCTCGCAGTATCAGATAACGGGAAATTAATTTTTGTTGTAGCACAGGATGCAGATGCTTTATTAATAGTTGATGCAGAGTCGCATAAAGTTCTTGACAAAATTCCTGTTGAAAAGATGCCACATTCAGTTTTACTTAGTAAAGATGGCAGTAAAGCGTATGTCAGCAATGAATGGGCCGATGATATTTCAGTAATTGATGTCGGTTCCCGCAAAGTTATCGACACACTTAAAACAGGGGATGGTCCTGCCGGTCTGGCACTCAGTTCAGACGGAAATTATTTATATGTTGTAAATTCCTATACTTCTGATGTTTCAATAATTGATCTTAGGACAGGAAAAGAACTTAAAAGGCTTGATGCCGGAAATAACCCTACAGGCATAAGACGTTCGCCCGACGGACAGGTTCTGTTTGTCACAAGCAGAAGAGCTAACTTTGTTCCTTATGGCGACCCTTTGGTAACAGAGCTTACTATAATTAACGACAGCACACAGAGAGTTGAGGCATACAGTGATATGAATTCGGCCTATATGATGGAAAATGTGGCCTTTACACCTTCCGGTGATCTTGGATTTGTAACTCTTATCAGGCCAAAGAACCTGATGCCTGCGATACAGGTGGAACAGGGTTGGATGATGACTCATGGTTTTGGTGTTATTGACAGAAAGAATAATAATAAAGTTTACCAGTTTTTAACTGATGAACCAAATGCATATTATTCCAATCCTTTTGGCATAGCCATTACCCCTGATGGGAAAAAGGCTTTCATTTCAAGTTCAGGATCTGACATAATATCAGTTATAGCCATTGACTCGGTAAAGGCTCTGATTGCAAGGGCCACTCCGGAATTACTTAAATATTATCCGGAAAACATGGGATTGAGCAGGCACTTTGTCATCAAGAGGATCCCTACCGGATCCAACCCCAAGGGAATAACGCTTTCGCCTGACGGTAAAAAATTATATGTAGCCGAATCGCTTGAAGATAAAATTGCAGTAATAAACACTGAGACTCTTGAGGAGGAAGGTTCCATTGATCTTGGAGGCCCAAAAAGAGTTACCGTCGCAAGATTAGGAAGAAAACTCTTCAATAATGCCGGCCATACCTTCCAGGACCAATACAGTTGCTATACATGTCACCCCGACATGCATGAAGACGGACTTGTTTACAATATGTCCGGAAAGGATATGGGAAGAAATGTCACCAACACGGAGTCACTGCGCGACATAAAGGAGACAGCTCCATTTAAATGGACAGGAACAAACCAGAGTGTTTACAAACAGGATGGAATGCGGTTTTCAACATTCCTGACAAGAACCGAAGCATTCAGCTATAAACAACTGGATGCATTGGTTTCATACATAATTACAGGCATTCATTATCCTCCCAATCTGCTTTATAATCCCAATGGGGAGCTTACAGAAGCACAAAAGAGAGGCAAGGAGATTTTTGACAGAAAGGTTGACAACTTTGGCAAAGAGATACCGGAAAAAGACAGGTGTATAACCTGCCACCCGCCACCATATTATACAAACCGCAAACTGGAATATGTGGAAACATTGTCGGAAACAGATGATTCGGTCCTCTTCGATACCCCGCATCTTACTAACATATATGCCTCTGCTCCTTACCTGCATGACGGACGAGCTGCAACTCTTGAGGAGATATGGACAAAATATGCAAAAAATGACAAGCACGGGCATGTAAATGACATGACAAAAAATCAACTTAATGATCTGGTTGAATACCTGAGATCACTAAGAGATCCGGAATATGACAAAACAGAAAATAAAATTCATCAGGCATCAATAAACCCACACTAAGACTACGAACCATGAAAAAAACCAACCACCTCAAATATCTGAGAAATGCTTTTCTTACGATAGTAACAGCAGGGATACTGTCAACTGGTGTAGCTCTGGCCGGGGGGCCTGCGTCAGACAAAACAGGCTCTGAAATCAACAACAGGGATAATAATACAATAAATTCAAATCCTTCACAGACTATTTCTGCAGCAGATCCTGGTGATGCCCTGCCTGTTTACGGGAACTGGAAAACCTTCACCACAAAGGATGGTCTTCCTTCAGACCATACATATGCCGTTCGCATTGACGGAGACAGGGTATGGGTAGGAACTCACGACGGTCTGGCCTTATATGAAAATGGTAAGTGGCGTACATTTACAACAAAAGACGGATTACCACATAACGGAGTAATTGCTATTGACATAGATAAAGAAACAGGTGATCTGTGGATAGGAACTCT
>DATFLA010000147.1:0-4079 GCA_035268305.1 Bacteroidales bacterium
TTACCGTTACGAATTTAATGAGAATGGACAGGAAGGTGTAATAATTGTTAAAAATGGCTCGCCCGATATTGTAATACTCATTCCTCAGCAGAAGATAGCAATGAAAGGATCGGCTGATAACCCTGCGAATATGGGGAATGATCCCGTCAATGCATATAAACACTATGAAAAAAACGGAACTGTTAAAGAGATAGGATTTGAGACTATCAATGGAGTAAAATGTACAAAATCGGAATTGTGGAATATTACAGGCGATGAATATGGTCAGGTTAAACAGAAAATGTTTACAGTATGGACATCTGATAAGTACAAATTCCCTATTAAGATAATTAACCATATCGATGGTTCAAATGGATCAGTTATGGAGTTAAAAGATATCGAGCCATGGACCCCCGATGCAAATAGTTACTCTATCCCCGAAGGCTACCAGGTGATGGATATGCCGAAAATGGGGACCGGCAAATAATTGTCTAAACCCGACTGAAATGAATTTAAAAACACCAGGGGTAAGATCCTATTTGAAAATATTTCTTTGGAACGTCATACTCAGCTTAATTACACTTGCCGTGTTAAAAGGCCAGATGGTCACCTTCAGCGGCCCTGTGGAATACCATCTTGAGATAACTAAAACTGCCAATGGCGGCGGGACTGACAAAGGCTTTAACTGGAACGTCAGTGTTAACGAGAAACAAATAATTGACGCCAACTTTTATGTGACATTCACGGGCAATGCCAAAGTTGGATTATACCATAGTGGTAATACAGGTGATAAACAGTCATTTAATGGCAGAGAAATTTATGGCCTGTCAGGGCTAAAGCTGACAGATATTACGGAAGACATTCGATATGTCAATTCGATTAATAACGAAGGAAACGAGCAGAAAATATCTCAGCCTTGTTATGATGACCGTCTCGTTTTCAGACATAATGCAACTCCAGGGGATTCACGTACTGAAAGGTTTAGCGTTAAATCGGCCCGCACCGATCCGGACAAAACTGTAATTGAGGGAGGAAATATAATGTTTCGCGACAATAAATACATCCTGATGTTAATGGGAAAAATGAAAATCTATATGACCTCAGAAACCTATTCATCATTAACATTCCCATGTCTTGACACCCTGATACCTCCCACATCTATATCCAAAACCACTACACTGGATTTTCCTGTTGTGATTCATGGCGAAAAACTGTTTGACAATCCTGATGCCCTGGAAGGAACATTTGTCCAGAAAGATGAGTCGGGCGACGACTGCAGGTCGTGCCTTGGAAACCTGGCACGCATGGTACATGGCGATATGAACTGCTCCTACATTACAAAGATCACAACCTCGTGGACACTTGTTAAGAGAACAGAGGAATGCAACGGGACTATCTCATATTTAAAAGGTGATGTTAAGATAAACGGGGTGCCGGCAAAAGAAGGAACAACTAAGGTTGGAGCCGGAGATGTGATAGAGACAAGCAAAATTGGATCCAGAATACAGATTCATCTTCCAGGGAATGAGACTTTTAGACTGGGTTCCAAAACGAGGCTGGTTTTATCCAATCCATGCAATCCGGCAACAGTGAAATCTCTAAGTAAAGGGCAGCATGTAATAAAATTTGTTAATGGGAAAGTCCTTGGCATTAAACACAAATATCGACTTGAACGTGGAGACTTTGATAGCTATGAAGATTATGCGTGGTATATGGGATGGCATGGATGGTTCCATACGGCTATCGCAGGAGTAAGAGGGCATCTTATAAACCCATCAACAGTTTTCTATGCCTCCACCGATCCCGATTTTGTACTTTACAATTTTCCTCAAAACGATCTGTCCACAAGCATTACTACAATTCAGCAGGAGGATCCCGAAAAAGCTGAGCTGATTGAAGGCTGCCAGTCACTGCCAGATAACAATATTGCAATTTATCTTGATTTCCAGGATGGCATAGTACGAGATCTGACTGTCCTCAAAGGAACAATCCGTGTCGAAGATGACATGGGACTGAGAAGCATGGATATTACCGAAGGCACCACCGTTAACCAGTGGGATGACGGCACTCAGATGACCGGGATAGTGATACTTACAAAATAAACTGAAATAAGAATGAGCACATGAACAACCGGCAACGCCAATCCGATAACTCTGGGGATCATATTCGCAGTTGTCAGGGGAGGTATCTTTTTTTTAGCAGGACTCATTTCCCTCTACCAGGGTCTGAAGGCCAAGAGACATGCCGCTGAGGCAAAAAACGCATCAATATGATCAAAATAAGTAAACAATAAAACTTAATCCAATGACAAATCAAGGAAGCACCAGAAGACTCGTGAAAGTCGTAGCTATACTGACCGGACTGTTACTGACAGCAAATCTTCATGCCCAGGTAGCCCCGGAGAGTGATCCTCTCTACAATGCAACCATACGTGGAGACATCGAAGCCGCGAAAAAGGCCCTGGCTGAAGGCGCCAATATCAACAGGCAGAGCGATAACGGATATACGGCGCTGATGTGGGCGTCTGCATACAGTAACAGGGCTCCCTATGCTGAAGTGGCAAAATTTCTGATCAATGCAGGTGCCGATGTGAACATCCGTGCCAATGATGGCACTACAGCAATTCTTGATGCAGCTGAAAATTCTAAAGAAATAACCCTTATGCTCGTGAAGAAGGGTGCGGATATCACTACCCGTAGAGATGATGGCAGAGGGATATTCACAAGCTGCATTTTTGGCATCCTTATGGGAGTTACTGACATTGAACTGGCAGAATTCATGCTCTCAAAGGGTGCGGATGTTAATGAAGCAGCCACCTCCGGAGATGTAGAGGGCTGGACAGCAATTCATTATGCCGCCAGTAACGGTAATGAGAAACTGATCAAGTTTCTTATAAAAAACGGTGCAGACCTAAAAGCAAAAACAGCTGACGGTAAGACGCCCCTTTCACTTGTCGGGTCAAAGCATCCGGAAATCATCGAAATACTGAAAGCCGCCGGTGCTAAATAATCTTGTGAACATTTTGACTAATTAAATCTATGGATATGAACTACAAACCTCTTATTAAAATAATTCTGCTTCTATGCTGTATAATAGAAACAGCTTGTACAAAAGAGACAGCGAAAACAGTTGAAGCATCTTCGGGGTATCTTAAAGTTGAATTTTCATGCACATATCCGGTATGGTCTGTACAAAGCGTAATGAATGTTGATGTTAATCCGGATGGAAACATCCAAATAGGTACCGGAACCCTCCAATACTCCGGGGAAGTAGAAACAGATGAAAGCAAATATACCCGAAGTGGAATTTGGCAATTCTTTCCAGTGGGAGTTGTAGAAAATGACGTGAATGAGACTTATGTTGTTATTAATCCTGAAATTTCAGTAGATTATGATATAACACGGCTATATATTAATGGAGCACTATTTTTGGAAGCACCCTTCTCGGGAGCAATAGATGATTCACCTGTGACCTTCAGCTACAATGAAGCAACAACTAACTCCGGAGGATCAATAGAAGGAGTAAGCGATGCTGGAGGTTCTATAATCTGGACTCTGAGATTAATCCCTTCAACAACAGTCTGTGAATGGATGGCAGATAACCCGTTCGTAGGAACCTGGGAATACAATGACAATCAAATTACTTCAACACTGGTTTTCAGCAAAGACATGAAAGCCATTACCACTGTTGTAACTGATGATGGACATACAGAAATCACCGATACAAATAATTACACATATAGCTATACAGCTACAACACTTACATTAACAAAAACAGGTGAAGCGGATTATATAACTGATTACTATATTAATGGAATCTCTCTGACTTTATCATTGAACTGGAGAGTTCCATGGACCTATACAAAAGTGAACTAACACGATATTAAATAATCAAATAAACCCTTTAATCCATGATAAACAAACAAATAGTAAAGATATTTTTCCTTTTGGCCATAATCGTATCATTTAATTTCTATAGTTGTAAAAAGGAACCAGATCCTCTCGCTTTGACTACAGTCAGTGCATCTGCAATCACCTATTCAACAGCGATTTCAGGTGGTAATATTACAAGTGACGGAGGGTCGGCGATAACTTCAAGGG
>DATFLA010000148.1:0-3228 GCA_035268305.1 Bacteroidales bacterium
ACTTGAAAAACCGGAGTTGATGAGCCACTGGAACCGGGAATTTCCGTACATAATTTCGATTCACTTAATAGTCTAAATATCTTATCATTAATTCTGATTATTGAGGCATGATTAAACTCCGGAATAAAATGCTCAATGCTACCGGAATTTGCACATAGTAACTAAATAGATTATATCAATAAATTGTTTCAGTATAGTTTCAGTATTATTAGCAATAAAAAAGCGCATTCAACTATTTATTCGTTGTTTGCGCTTTTCTTTCAGCTCCCCAGGCTGGACTCGAACCAGCGACCCTCTGATTAACAGTCAGATGCTCTAACCAACTGAGCTACTGAGGACTATATTTTATGTTTTCTCCGCTGTATATCTTATTAATTGATAATTAATTGCAGAGGCAGTATAATCAATAACCGATCAGAGAACTTATTTAATTTTAGCAGGCCAAAAGTAAGGGCTTTTACTGAATTAAGCAATATCTTTGAGCAAAAATTTTTAAAATGAAGAAAATCCTTGGCATCGGCAACGCACTCGTAGATGTAATGACACAGATAAATGATGATTCCATCCTTGAAAGGTTTGAATTTCCGAAGGGAAGTATGCAACTGGTGGATGAAGCTAAATCGGGTATGGTAAAGCTTGTTACACAAAAATCAAAAAGGACTCTGGCTTCAGGGGGATCCGCTGCAAACACACTTCACGGACTATCGATGATAGGTGCTCCGGCAGGCTTTATAGGATCTATAGGAGAGGATGAACTCGGCGATTTTTTTGAGAATGACATGAAGAAAGCCGGTGTCAGTACAATGCTGCTAAGACGGGACACTGTAACAGGTACTGCAGTTGCACTTATATCTCCCGATTCTGAAAGAACATTTGCAACGCACCTGGGAGCCGCTGTCGAGCTTGATGACAAGGACCTGCGACCTGAGTATTTCAGGGGATATAACGTTTTATATATGGAAGGCTATCTTATTATAAACAGGCCTATGGTTGAGAAAGCCTGTATGCTGGCCAAAGAGAACAGGATGAAGGTGGCAATAGATCTGGCCAGCTATAACGTTGTTGAAGAACAACTTAATGACTTCAGGGAGATAATAGATAAGTATGTCGATATAGTCTTTGCCAATGAAGATGAAGCCAGGGCTTTTACCGGCCTGGGACCTGAAGAAGCATTAAAGAAAATTTCGGAATCGTGTGAGATTGCCGTTGTAAAGGTTGGCAGTGAAGGTTCATGGATCAAAAGAGGTGATGAGATTGTTAAAGTGGGCACAGAAAAGGTTGATGTAAAGGATACAACAGGCGCCGGAGACCTTTATGCCTCCGGCTTCCTGTATGGTTATGCCCGCGATCTTGATCTTGAAAAATGCGGGCTTATTGGTTCTCTCCTTGCCGGTAAGGTGATTGAAAACATAGGGGCAAGAATGAGTGAAGCACAATTTGCCGTCTTAAAAGAATCTGTCAAGACAATTATAAATTATAGTTAGTTTATTCTTCTTTCTCCATAGCCACGTCCGCCTTATCTCCAAGACGGCTTGTATATGGTTTAATAATATAGTTGAAAACAGCCTTTTTTGTCTTAAGCAGATAGCGGTCGAGTGGCGGAGGTCCACAACTTCCATTGCCGAGTCCGCAGTCGCCCAGATCGACAGTCAGTATTGTCTCTTTTCTTTTTTTCAGCTCAAACGGATGATTGGCGAGGTCGAGGTCCCTCGGAGTATAATGAAGTGCACTGAAGTTCATCAGGTGGGGAGCTGTTATCATAATACCCGTACCTTCATGGTTTGTTACAGTGAACCATCTTACACCGGTTCTGTTCCCGCAATCCTGGGTGCGTACATAAGGGACAAACATATCATCTGCAGTAGTGACATACCTCCCGATGTATGAAGCATGTTTCCTGTCGACATAGTTCTCAAAGGGTCCTGCTCCAAAATATTCTACATTTTCAAATCCCTTGTTTAGTCTGAAGATATACCCAAGGCGTGGCAGCGGCCATGAAGCTTCATCGGGGAGGAAGGTAGTATTAACATCTATTGTACCATCCCCGTAGATAGTGTAAACCGTATTGGATACTATTGAATAACCTGCAGGGTCGCTTGATTTGAGACCGACATTTATTGCAACCTTATTATCACCTGATTTTTCAATACTGAAAGATGTAACTTCACCACTCAGGTTCCATAGCTGGTGCTTTGCCATATCCCTGTTTCTCGACCATGTATCATTGTCAACAGGAGCCCTGTATATATTGACCATGGGTCCGCCGATAACAGTGTATTTCACCTTTTCATCTTCCCTGTTCCGGCGTCTTCGCATATATGAGGGCTGGTCTGCCTCCCGGGAACTGAAGACAGGAGTATTAAAATAACTGAGCTTAGTTATTGTCCCGGCTGATTTGCTGAATGACAGGCTGAATGATTTTCCTTCTATCCTTATATTATCTCCATCTTCTTTCATGTTAAGAGGGGGAACCAATGAAGGATCTATTGGCTTTACTTCGGGTACATCTACCGGCATCTTCATCTGTGCCGATGCCACTATGTGCCCCTTTTTTGCCCAGATCTCATCCTTGTGCAGTCTGAAATAAATATTCAGGTAATACTCGGAACCCGGCCGTGGTATAATTTTACCAACAGGAACAGTTACCATCTCCGAATCTCCGGGCTCTATATCCATTTGTTCCAGAGTTCCTGATCTTATTATCCTTCCGTTACATTCAAGCACCCACGACGGATCATATTGTTTAAGATTGATGAACAGGTTTTTGTTTTCGATTTTTATTTCCCCTTTACTTAGATCTTCAGGATTTATCCAGATATTCTGGTATATTTTTTTTACCTCTTCCATCTTTGGAGTTATTGTCCTGTCAGGTGTTGTCAGCCCGTTTATGCAAAAGTTACCATCATTAGGTTCATCGCCGAAATCACCGCCATAGGCAAAGAAATATTTTCCGGGTTCGCCGGGGATCTCCTTCGCAAGGCCCTGGTCCACCCAGTCCCATATGCATCCTCCGATGAGTCTTTTATACCTGTAAATGGCATCCCAGTATTCCTGCAGGTTTCCCACCGCATTACCCATGGCATGTGAATATTCACACATAATAAAAGGTTTGGGATCATCTTTCTGTCCGGTTTTTTCGAGCCAGCTGACAGCAGGATACATTGTTGACTCTATGTCGGCTACCTGGTTATATATGGAATAATGTACCGGTCTTATTGTATCCCGTTC
>DATFLA010000149.1:0-3933 GCA_035268305.1 Bacteroidales bacterium
ATGGTAAGTTCTCTCGGTGATATTGAAAAAATTGTCATTAAGAAGGACAAATCGGGTATACCGGTGCTGATAAGGGATATTGGCGAAGTCAGATATGGAAATGCAACACGCTATGGCGCATTCGTTGTTGATACAACCGAAGCAGTGGGCGGAGTTGTTATGATGCTGAAAGGAGCAAATGCACATGAGGTTATTAAAAATGTGGAGTCAAGGATCAGTGAGATACAGCAGTCACTGCCAAAGGAAGTGAAAATAGAACCCTATCTTAACAGGTCGGATCTTGTGGGACGTGCTATTCATACTGTGTCGAGGAACCTTATAGAAGGTGCTCTTATTGTCATTTTTATCCTTGTGCTGCTTCTCGGAAACATCAGGGCCGGACTGATTGTAGCCTCTGTGATACCATTGTCTATGCTGTTTGCCGTTTCACTGATGAACCTTTTTGGTGTATCCGGTAACCTGATGAGCCTCGGAGCTATAGATTTCGGACTTATTGTGGATGGTGCAGTTATTATAGTGGAGAGCGTTGTTCACAGGATAACTTCGAGTAAACATCATCACCAGGGCCTTGCCGTGCTGTCGCGCGAACAGATGGATGAGAATGTGACGGATTCTGCAATAAGGATGATGAACTCAGCTACTTTCGGTCAAATTATTATTCTTATTGTTTACCTCCCGGTGATGGCACTGGTAGGTATAGAAGGGAAGATGTTCCGTCCTATGGCCCAGGTTGTTACATTCGCTCTTATCGGGGCAGCGATATTGTCTCTCACTTATGTTCCAATGGCTTCTGCTCTTTTCCTTAGCAGAAAAACTTCACATAAACCTAACCTGTCTGATCACCTGGTTACAGGACTGAAAAGAATTTTTGAGCCTGCTATTGACTTCGCATTGAGAAGAAAGACTCTTGTATCAGTTTCAGCTATTGTAATATTTATTCTAAGCCTAGTGGTATTCAATAACCTTGGAGGGGAATTTATACCACAGCTTGAAGAAGGCGATCTTGCAGCCGGTGTAATGACACTTCAGGGTGGATCAATTACAAATACAATAGATAAGGTTATTACTGCCAATAAGATATTATTGAAGAATTTTCCCGAGATAAAACATACTGTTTGTAAGATTGGTGCAGGAGAGATACCTACTGATCCTACTCCAATGGAAACAGGTGACTATATTATCACACTAAAAGATAAAAGTGAATGGACATCAGCTGAAACAAGGGAAGAACTTGTGAGTAAAATGGAAGATAAGCTCGTTACGCTGGCCGGCGTCAAATTCGAATTTCAGCAGCCTATCCAGATGAGGTTTAATGAATTGATGACAGGAGCAAAACAGGATATTGCAATTAAAATATTCGGTGATGACCTTAATACACTTGCGGAAAAAGCCGAAGAGATAGAAAAACTGATACAACCTGTTGGAGGAGTTGAAGATATCAACGTGGAAAAGGTCACGGGACTTGAACAGATACAGGTGGAATACAACAGGGATAAACTGGCACAGTATGGTCTTGATGTTAGCGATGTAAACAATATTCTCCGTACTGCTTTTGCCGGTAGCCAGGCCGGTGTGGTTTATAACCAGGAACAACGTTTCGGACTGGTTGTCCGGCTCGATCGTGACTATCGTAAGAGCATCGATAATATTAAAAACCTGACTGTTGCCATTCCGGGAGGCCCGCAGATACCGCTTAGTGAACTGGCTGATATAGCAATCAAATCAGGTCCTGCCCAGGTGTCTAGGGAAAATACCAAGCGAAGGATAACAGTTGGTTTCAACGTGAGAAACAGGGATGTTAAGAATGTTATCGCTGATGTTAGTAACCTGATACGGTCGGATATAATATTCCCAACTGGCTATTATGTTACATACGGAGGACAGTTCAAAAATCTTGAGGCCGCACAGAAAAGGCTTTCCATTGCTGTTCCGATAGCCCTGTTGCTGATTTTTGTCCTTCTTTACTTTGCCTTTAAATCAGTTAAACAATCATTGCTGATCTTTACAGCGGTACCGATGTCGGCAATAGGCGGTATACTTGCCTTGTGGCTGCGTGGAATGAATTTCTCAATTTCGGCGGGAGTAGGATTTATAGCCTTGTTTGGTGTTGCCGTGCTGAATGGGATTGTTCTTATTGCAGAATTTAACAGGCTGGAGAAAGATGGTGTTACTGATATTATTCAAAGGGTTAAAAAAGGATTGCAAACACGACTGCGTCCTGTTGTTATGACAGCTTCTGTGGCATCTCTTGGTTTTCTACCGATGGCCCTGTCAACATCAGCGGGAGCAGAAGTGCAAAAACCACTGGCAACTGTTGTTTTCGGCGGGCTGATCACTGCAACGATACTGACACTTGTGATCCTTCCTGTATTCTATGTTATCTTTTATACAGGCAACCTGAGACTGTCTTTCCTGAAAAAGAAGAATCACAGAGTATTAATGCTGTTTTTTGTAGCAGCCTTAAGCTTATTTGCAGGAACAGCCGGAGCCCAGGATACAAAAGTGTTAAAACTGAATGATGCCATAAAGATAGCTCTCGACAGTAACCTGGCTGTGAAGTCGGCAGCGTTTTCAACCAAAGCATCGCGATCGTTAAAAGGAGCAGCATTTGACCTGCCAAAGACTTCCATTGACGGACAATACGGACAATTCAACTCATTTACAAATGATAACAGTTTCTCCATTACACAATCATTTGAACTCCCCTTCATATATATTAATAAATTGAGACTGGCTAAGGCAAATATCAAAAGCAGTGAACTTAAATATGATATTGTCAGGTTGCAGACAGCTACACAGGTGAAGCAATTATATTGGAACCATGTTTATCTTCTTTCAAAGGAGAGATTACTGGAGTACCAGGACAGTCTTTTCAGACGGTTTAAAAGAGCTGCTGAGCTCAGAGCCGGGACAGGAGAGACAAATAAGCTTGAGATGGTCACTGCGAGGTCGCAGAGTATGGAGCTGGGTAACAGGCTTTTCCAGGTGCGTTCCGATATTGGCATTAACAGCCGTAATATGATGGTGCTGCTTAATATGTCGTCATTACCTGTTCCATACGATACAGTTTTAATAAAGATAAACTGGTTGTCTATACCTGACAGCGCTTCCATAAACGCTAGTCCGGATCTTGGACTGGCAGTGCAGCAGGCCGAGGTATCGCGTATTCAGAAAAAGATAGAGAAGAACCAGGCTTTACCCGATATAAGTATAGGGTATTTCAGCCAGACAATTATTGGCAGCCAGGAGATTAATGGTACAGCCCGTGATTTTGGCCCGGGCTACAGGTTTACCGGGGTGCAGGCAGGAATATCTGTTCCACTATGGTTTCCCCAGTATATATCAAGGTTAAAAGCTGCACGACTGAATGAAGCTGCAGCATTAACTGATGCAGAATATTACAGACAGACTCTCAATGGGAAACTGCAGTCGCTGAATGAAGAGCTGGGCAAATACTCCTCAACAGTTGATTATTATCAATCACAGGCTGTTCCTGAGGCAGAAATGATAATCAGACAGGCTGATCTGAGCTACAATGCGGGTGCCCTCGACTATCTCGATTATGTTCTCACTGTTAACAGGGCCCTAGAAATAAAACAGAGTTATCTCGATGCGCTTAATAACTATAACCAGACAGTCATATCAATCGAATATATATATGGTAAAATCTTTTAAAAATATATTACAAATGGATAACAGAAAAAGTAGTGGACTGAATGCCTTTGTGTTGCTGGCAGCCTTTGTATTAACGCTGTCACTGCTGGCTTCCTGTAAAAGCAAAACAACAACAATAGCTGAGGAAGAAGAAAACCTTCCGCCTGATATTGTAGAATTGAGAGATGACCAGGCCCGGCTTGCGAATATAGAATTCGGCAGGGTGGAGATGCATCATATCAGCGACGAAGTTGCGCTGAACGGAAAGGTAACCGTTGC
>DATFLA010000150.1:0-2136 GCA_035268305.1 Bacteroidales bacterium
TTTATCAAAGAAGGAGGTTATGAAATAAGAGAAAAGGGGGAGAAAGACAGACAATATTACCGTTTCAGAAGACCTGAAGATTCTGAATTCCCGGATCAGATAGAAATATTTGCAAGAAATCCGGATCTACTTGATCTTAAAGAAGGATCACATCTGGGACCTCTACCAGTCCCCGAAGATATAACAAGCCTTTCTGCTATTCTATTGGATGATGATTATTACAGGTACACAATTGATCATAGCAGATTCACTGACGCACTTAAAATTGCGAATATCGAATCTCTCATTTGTTTGAAAGCAAGGGCTTTTTTAGACTTGACAAAAAGAAAAGAAACAGGGGAAACCATACCTGAAAGAAAAATTCGAAAACACAAACTTGATATTTTCAGACTGGCAACGATGCTTACAGCTGATGATAATTTTATTCTCCCAGCTAACATAAAAGCCGATATGCAAAGTTTCATAGAAAGCATAAAAGATGAAATGCCTGGCAATGAAATTTTTAAAGAGATGGGATTAGGTAAAGTTAATGTCGAAGAATTATTCGATCTGATTATCAAAAATTATAATTTAAGAAAGTGAAAAAACAATTTAATCGCTTGTAATATAAATGCAAATCCCCTTACCATTTAGCTCCTTATTCCGGGGTTGAAGTATATCTCAATTTTCATTATTAATGATATGATATTTAGACTTTTGAGCGAATTGAAATCAGGCCCGGTAATTTCCGGTTCCGGTTGCTCATTAACTCCGGTTCTTCCAATTATAACGTACCTGACGGCACTCATACAGCATGATGTTATTCATTCAGCTACCGGGATTATGTCCCCACTGGACAAAATTTCCTTCAGGCATTTTATAACAACATTTTTATCCGGCAAATACCAATAAATCTGACATGCGGTAATTATCCGTTAAAAGATTTCGAACCGCAAAAGCCGGAAGCCCGGTCACTGCTCGCCGGTTAGAATTGACATCTTTCACCGACTGCAAATCGCTGTAATCGTTTATTTTATATTTTCGAGTAAGAAATCAGCCAGATGTTGTCAAGGCTTCGGGTCTTTGCGTTATAATAATATTTATTTTTATAAAAAAACAAATCAAAAAATGAAGATCAAATTATTGCTCCTGAATTTCTGTCTGTTGGCAGTGTTGTTTATTACCGATGCCTCAGCGCAACAACAGAAACCACGTATAGGAATTGCCGGAATACAGATTGAAAACAGTGTTTTTATGCCCAACCGGCAGGCTATAATAGGGAGGACGCCTTCTTTGCCAGCATATCTTAGTAAGGATTCCGTTATGGGTCAGTCCGCAATCTGGCTTCCTTCTTTAATTGGCAGAGGCAGCGGACGAGGACCGGTAACCAGAGAATCATTTGAAGCTTTTGTTGATAGTGCGCTTGATATTATCCGGAGCAACATGCCTTACGATGCATTCTGGTTTTACAATCATGGAGCTTGTAGTGTTGATGGTGTTGATGATCCGGAGGGGGAGTTTATAGAGAGAGTAAGAGCTGTAATAGGTAACGACGCCCTTGTTACAACAACTATGGACCTACACGGAAACGTCTCCTGGCGTGTGGCTCTCTACTCTGACCTTATTACCACTTATCGTAAAGCTCCTCATGATGATGCGGTTGAATCACATCGTCGTGGCGTGGTTAATCTGCTTGAGCGATTATCGTCCGGAAAGGGACGTCCGGCTTATAAAGCATGGGTAGCGGTCCCTGTACTTCTCTCCGGGGAGTGGACAAGTACCCGGGTTGAACCTGCCAAATCACTCTATGCAATGGTTCCTGAAGTTGAGTCGTTGCCCGGTGTGGTGGATGCTGGTATCTGGATAGGATATGTATGGGGAGACGAAAGACGCAATCAGGGTGTGGTTATGGTAGTAGGTGATGATGAAGGTCAGGTGGAAAGCGGTGCAAAAAAGCTTGCTCAGAGATTCTGGGATGTGCGCCGGCAATTCAGTTTGGAAGCGCCGGGGTATTCCCTCGAAAAATGCATTGATCTGGCTGTTGCCAGTAATAAAAGACCTTTCTTAATCAGCGATATGGGCGACAATCCTGGTGGTGGAGGATCAGGTGAGGTGACCTGGACTTTAGCAAGGGTATTGAAGCGACCGGAATTTAAG
>DATFLA010000151.1:0-4253 GCA_035268305.1 Bacteroidales bacterium
TTTTCAGGTACCGTGGGAGAAGTGGCTGTACAGTTTGAGTTTAATTTTTTCCCTTACACATTAGGAGGCAAGAGGTGGAATTATACTCCGTATATCGCGGCCGGAGGAGGAATTGCCTTTCTTAACACAACATCCTACACATATGTTCCTGTAATACCATTCTCTGTTGGTTTCAGGATTAATATATACAAAAATTTAGGATTGGAGGCGGAATATGGTTTTCGTAAAAGTTTTTATGATAACTTTGACGGCCTGAAAGATTTGGTTGCCCCGTCTGACTATGGATGGACACACAATAATGACTGGTACACTTTTACAGGTATAGCATTAACGTGGAAGATCTATAACAAGTTGGCCGGATGTCCTGCTTACAGCGATGTGGATTCCCGGAGAAAACGCTAGGATATGCAGTTAAGGAAACAGATAAATGCCAGTAAATTGCCTTCGCATGTGGCAATAATTATGGATGGTAACGGACGATGGGCTAAGCAGCGCGGCCTCGACAGAGCTTTTGGCCACCAACAGGGAGTTAATGCCGTAAGAGACGTGGTGGAAGCTGCAGCAGAACTCGGTATAGGTTTTCTTACACTTTATGCTTTTTCGACTGAAAACTGGGGGAGACCCGATGAAGAAATATCGGCTCTTATGGGTATCATGATACAATCGCTTAACAATGAAACTGATACTCTTCTGAAGAACAATATACGGATGAGAGCAATAGGCGATGTTAACAGGCTGGCTACTGATGTGAGGAACCGCCTGTTCGATACTATTAACCTGACTTCCGGCAGTACGGGGCTCAACCTTATTGTTGCTATAAGCTACAGTTCGCGTTGGGAAATAACAGAAGCCGCAAGAAAAATGTCGGTCGATGTTAAAAATGGTGTACTTGACCCGGAATCTGTTACTGATAATGATTTTGAGAAATATCTTACCACTTATCGTATCCCTGATCCTGAACTGATGATCAGAACAAGTGGTGAACTAAGAATTAGTAATTTTCTTTTGTGGCAGATGGCATATACGGAATTATACTTTACCGATAAACTTTGGCCCGATTTTGGTAAGGATGATTTCTACAGTGCTGTTATTGATTACCAGAAAAGAGATAGACGTTTTGGAAAAACGAGTGAACAAAGTTTGGAAAAATAATTTAATGATCGTGAGCAGCAATATTAAAAGGACTTTATTGGCACTGTTAATGACTCTGACGAGTCTTTCACTTTTTGCGCAGGAGAAGGAGGAGATAATTAACTACACGATGCCGGAACAATATGTAATAGCAGGACTTTCCGTAACAGGTGTGCGCTTTCTCGATACAAATGCACTTATTGGTATATCGGGACTCCGGAAGGGAGAAGAGATTCAAATCCCGGGTGATGCCATAACAACGGCAGTTAAGAAATTATGGCAACAGGGCCTCTTCTCTGATGTACGAATATCTATTGACAAGACGGTTGCAGACTCGGTTTACCTCGATATTTACCTCCAGGAAAGACCAAGGATATCTGCCGTGCATTATAACGGGATGAAAAATACCGAGACACAGGATCTTATAAAAAAGATAAACCTTCCAATTGGTTCCCAGGTTACCGATTACCTGCTCAATACAGCCAAGAAAATAATAACCGATCATTTTGTAGAAAAAGGCTTTCTTAACACTACTGTAAATTTTGTAGAGAAAGATGATCCTGATCAGCCCAATAATGTAATACTTACAATAAATGTGGATAAGAAACACAGGGTCAAGATCGGTGATATCAGTTTTGTGGGAAATGAATTCTTTGATAATTCAAGGCTGAGACGACAGCTAAAAAAAACCAAGAAGAAAAACCTGAATTTCTTCCGTTCTTCCAAGTTCATTCAGGACAAGTATGATGAGGATAAACAGAAGTTATATACTTTTTATAATGACAACGGATTCAAGGATTTCCAGATACTGTCAGATTCCATGTACCGTATATCCGACGATAGGATAGGCCTTTTAATAAAGGTAAATGAGGGACAGCAGTATTTCCTCCGGAACATTAACTGGGTAGGTAACAGTGTTTACAGTAAGGACATGTTGCAGAGAGTCTTTAATGTTAAAAAGGGAACCGTATATAACCAGTCACTTATCGACGACAGGCTCAATGGTACTTCAGGGGCACAGGATCCGGTGAGTAACCTGTATCAGGACCATGGTTACCTTTTCTCACGGCTGACTCCTGTAGAAGCGAAGGTGGATAATGACTCAGTTGATCTTGAAATACGAATATATGAAGGAGATCAGGCTTATCTTAATAATGTTATTATAGCGGGTAATACCCGTACAAATGAACACGTTGCACGACGCGAATTGTACACGCTTCCGGGTGACCTGTTCAGCAAGGATAAAATAATACGTTCAATACGCCAGCTTGGTGTCCTCGGTCACTTTGATCCTGAGAAGATAAATCCTACACCATTACCTGATATAACAAACGGAACAGTGGACTTACTTTATAAGCTTGAAGAGAAGGCTGATGATCAGTTCGAGATATCAGGAGGATGGGGAGCAGGTATGCTTGTAGGTACTGTTGGTGTGAGATTCAATAATGTATCAATAAGGCATTTTCTCGATCTCAAGGAATGGAAACCTTATCCTTCAGGCGACGGACAGTCAATAAGCATCAGGGCCCAGTCTAACGGACGTATTTACCAGTCATACAATGTATCCTTTAATGAGCCCTGGTTGGGTGGCAAAAATCCGAATTCATTTTCCGTATCGTTCTACAGGTCGGTAATGACTAACGGCAAGAAAAAAGGAGAAGACGGACGTCAGTCGATGCTTATCGACGGAGCCAGTGTGGGTCTTGGTAAGCGTCTTACATGGCCCGATGACTATTTTTCAATATATGGTGAGCTGAGTTACCAGAGGTATAACATGAACAATTATACCACCTACAGGTTCCTTATTGATAACGGAACCATGAATATGTTCAGCCTGACGGCGAAACTGACAAGGTTCTCGACAAGTCCTAACCTTATTTACCCGAGAAGCGGCTCTTCATTCACCCTGTCTGTTCAGGCCACGCCACCATATTCGGCACTCAGCGGGAAGGACATGTCAAATGCCACACTGGAGGAAAAATATAAATGGATTGAGTTCCACAAGTGGACCTTCAAGGCTGATTACTATTACCCGCTGTCGAAAAACGACAAGCTTGTGCTTGATACAAGATTCTCATTCGGATATCTTGGATTCTATAACAAGAAAATCGGACCTTCCCCCTTTGAAAACTTCTATGTTGGTGGTGACGGTATGACAGGTTACAGTTTCTACGGACGTGAGGTAATAGCACTCCGCGGTTATACAAACGGTTCGCTTACACCAACCGATCCTGCAACAAGAGCTTCAGTTGGTAATGTATATTCAAAAATAACTGCTGAGCTGAGGTATCCTGTTACACTGAATCCTTCAGCGACAATCTATGTGCTTACCTTCCTTGAGGCAGGTAAAGCCTGGTATAAACTCAGCCAGTATAATCCGTTCAGGATGAATCGTTCTGCCGGTATTGGCATAAGAGCTAACCTTCCTATGTTCGGTCTCCTTGGTATCGACTGGGGCTATGGGTTTGATGCTGTCGACGACCCGGTAAATTTTCCAAATGCTAACCATTCACAATTCCATTTTGTCATAGGACAACAATTCTAATCAACCAATTTTAAAATCGAAGATCATGAAGAAGATAAGTGTATTAACCGTTTTGTTTTTTCTGACTGTTGGAGTGACAATGGCTCAGAAATATGCATTTGTTGATTCTGAATATATCCGGAAGAATATTCCGGCATTCAATGCTGCACAGGAGCAGCTTGACAAGCTTTCACAGCAGTGGGAAAAAGAGGTGGCAGACGGCTATGCTGTTGTGGAACAGATGTATAAGTCGTATCAGAATGATGCTGTCCTCCTGTCACAGGAGATGAAGACGAAAAGAGAAGATGCCATAACTGCAAAGGAAAAAGAGATGAGAGACCTGCAAAACAAGTATTTCGGTATGGATGGTGAGTTATTTAAAAAAAGAGAAGAGCTCATTAAGCCGATACAGGATGAAATACTCAAAGCAATTAAAGAAATAGCAGTGGATGGCAGTTATGCCGTTATTTTTGATACGGCTGACGGCGGTAACATACTGTTTGCCAACCCTAAATACGATTTAAGCGACGAGGTTCTGGAAAAATTAGGTTATAAAAATTAATTAATTACATTTGCATTTATTCTTTAATACAATTAC
>DATFLA010000152.1:0-4427 GCA_035268305.1 Bacteroidales bacterium
TGTAAAGCCGGGGTTAATATTAACATTACTCACAGGAGACACAGGCTGATACCATTCCCTTCCCGACTTAATAATATTTTCATTATCCAGTTCATGCGAAAAAAGTACATCAGATTCTGTTGAAATATAATCAGCCGCTCCGGAAGGTCCCGGTTCCGTTTCTGACACCCTGCCCGGTGAGCTGCCTGAAGTAAGGAAATAATAAGCCGTATCTGAATAGTTATGGTGCAGGAAGTCATATTCCCCGTTTTTATATACCCACCTGTCTGTGCCCTGTGCGTAAAACAGTATATAATCACCATCATTAAAGACCCCGTCGCTGCCTTTTGATATATATATAGCAATCTCCCTCAGGTCGTCGGGAGCATCATTACTGCAATAATATGAGAGTTGACCTGTGTTATTGCCATAAATCCTGGGATATTGCGGGTTTTCAAGGCCCAGGTCCCTGAGACGTGAATAATCAATCCTGTAAACTCCGTCTTTTGTAACTGCTATCCTGTACCATTTACCCTTTGCCAGAACAGAGCCGGATGCGTAACTGCCGGGGCTGCCTTTTGCAGGGAAAAAGCTGATTATAAGCAAGAACAGCGACAGAGTTAATATTTTGGATGTTATTTTCATTATTCCCGACAAAGATATGAATGTGATTAATCTTTGGGCACTGATTACATGTTTTTGTATGATTCCCGGGATGATAATAATAACGTTATATAATACGTTAATATTGCTGCAGATCATCCGGCTAAAATTGTTTAATTTGTAAGTTATGTCCGGCTATGAGAAAACAGATTATGGTGTTTCAGTATTTAACCCGATTTTTGTTTGAGTAATGAAAAGACTGATCTGCAAAATATCTCTTTTGTTCTTATTAATCCCCTGTTCCTGTTTCGGACAGGATACTGACATAGGACCGTCGTACCAGGCCATGCTTGTTAATAATCCTGCTTTTGCAGGCAGCGATGGGGAAGGCTCGCTCAGGATGTCGTATTATAATTTCTACCCTGGCAATGGTTACAACCTTCATTCCCTTTACCTGTCGTACGATTCCTATATTCCGGGCATACACGGGGGAGCTGCCTTTTACCTTACCGACGATTACCTCGGTGGTATAATAAATGATATCAGGGGTGGTTTCTCATATGCTTATTATCTGCAGGCAGGTCGTGAATTGTTTATAAATGCCGGTCTCACAGCTTCTGTTTTTCACAGGGGATATAATTTCAGGAGTGCAGTATTACCTGATCAGATCGATCCCCTTGGTGGTGTTACCCTTCCTTCATCTGATAATCTTGGCTATACTGGCAGAACAGCACTGGATATTGGTGTGGGTTTTCTATTTATGTACAGGAACTATTCCGGAGGTTTTTCCGTGGATCATCTTGCCCAGCCGGATCTCACGGGTAAGGGACTGCCATGGGAGAAGCTTGCGAGGAGAGTACTTGTTAATATGTCGGGTGACTTCAGTGCAGGTAATAATTCCGGACTGACAATAAGTCCTGTACTGTTGTTCTCATTACAGGGGGGGGCGGTAGCAGGTGCCGCCGGGGCATCGCTGGAGACGGCGCACTTTTCATTAAGTCTGGAAGGACTCAGAGACTACGGACAGAACATAAACCTGCAGACAGGTTTTTCATTACACACGGGCGGAGTAACAATATACTATAATTACAGGTTTAACGTTATCAGGGGAAATGAAATGATACCATTATCTCTCCTTCACCAGACAGGGCTTGCATTTAGTTTAAACAAAGTTGAAAAAAGAAATAATATCAAAACAATAAATTTTCCTAAATTGTAGTTATATTTGGTGAGTCAAAAAAGATATTTAGTAAAAATTATTATATTTGGGTGTTCATAAAAGCCATAAAACTAAAGGAGTTATGTACAAATTCAGAGCCTTACCTATAGTCTTGATATCCGTTATTTTACTCTCAACATCATGTATCTTTAAGAAAAAAAGTTCAGATGTTTCCACCGCAACAGGCTGGAAATACAATGACCCTGAAAACGGCGGATTTGAAGTTACAATGGGAGCAGAACAGAAAACAGGTCCCGGACTTGTTCTCATAGAAGGTGGAAGGTTTACAATGGGGCAGGTATCGCAGGATGTGCTGTTCGATTGGAATAATTCACCAAGAACTGTCACTGTATCTTCGTTTTATATGGATGAGACAGAAGTAAAGAATGTCGATTACAGGGAGTACCTGTACTGGCTGAGGCGTGTTTACAAGGATTATCCTGAAGTTTACAGACGTGCCTTACCTGACACTCTTGTATGGAGAAGCCCGATGGGTTTCAACGACCCTTATGTGCAGTATTATTTCAGGCACCCCTCTTATAATAATTACCCTGTTGTAGGTGTAAGCTGGGTGAAGGCAAATGACTTCTGCCTGTGGCGTACCGACAGGGTTAATGAACAGATACTGATTGATGAGGGGGAGTTGAATCCCGATCCCAACCAGGTGGATGAAAAGAGTTTTAACACCGAAGCATATCTTGCCGGTCTTTACGAAGGTGTTGTCAATCAGCTAAGGGAAAGCCGTAACCCAAATCAGACTGAGAGAAGGACCAATTTCGAAGATGGTATTCTTCTGCCGAATTACAGGCTGCCTACTGAAGCTGAATGGGAATTTGCAGCGTTTGCTCTCAGGGGCAACACATACGAGGAAAGAATATATGAGAGAAGGATATATCCGTGGGATGGTCACAATGTAAGGAATTCCTCGAAGAAGAACCGCGGTGAGATGATGGCTAACTTTGTAAGGGGAAGAGGTGATATGATGGGTGTTGCCGGTAGCCTGAACGATAACGGAAGTATAACGGTTGATGTTAAGTCATACTGGCCTAATGATTATGGATTATATTGCATGGCCGGAAATGTTAATGAGTGGGTTGAGGATGTTTACAGGCCTCTTACTCCCGAGGTTGTTGATGAGTTCAATCCATTCAGAGGTAATGTTTATACCGACATCAGAAGAGATGCCAACGGCCAGGTTGTAGGAAAAGATAAACTCGGAAGACTTTATATTGATACCGTGAAGGATGTGGATGTAGCCAACAGGTTCAATTATCAGAAAGGCGATTACAGGAATTACCGCGATGGTGACCTGCAGTCATCTCTTTCAACAGGAGCAGACTGGACAACTGATGACGGAAAAGCAGGATCATCAAGGATGTATGCCCAGGATGCTACTCCTGGCAGTTCCGATTTTGTTACCCTTATAAATGATAACTCTCGTGTTTATAAGGGCGGTTCATGGAAAGACAGGGCCTACTGGTTGAGTCCGGCTACGCGAAGATTCCTCGATCAGGATGCATCAAGGGATGATATCGGATTCAGGTGTGCTATGATCAGGGTAGGTAGTCCTTCCGGATTCTAGTACCCGGTGTTCATTGAAAATACTAAAGGCTGTCTTAAAAGTTATTTTTAACCGCAAAGTCCGCTAAGCAGGTGCTGGGAACGCAAAGTATCATTTTTGATGCTTTGATCTTTGCGGCTTCTGTATGATGACTTTGAGTACTCTGCGGTTAAAGGTTTTCTTTTGAGGCAGCCTTATTTTTTTTAATAACATGAAAACAGAACAGTTATACGACCTTTTCAGACAATCAACAGGTATTGCAACTGATTCAAGGACAGTAAAGGAGGGAAATCTCTTCTTTGCTCTCTGGGGCGAGATATACAACGGCAACAAATTTGCTGCCGATGCACTGGAAAAAGGGGCTTCATGGGCTGTGATTGATGACCCCATGTTTGAAACAGAAAAGACTATCCTGGTGGACGACTGCCTCCTGGAACTGCAGGCTCTGGCTACCTTCTACAGGAAAGAACTCGATATTCCTGTATTAGCCATCACAGGTACAAACGGCAAGACAACTACAAAAGAACTTATTGCGGCTGTATTATCACAAAAGTATAAAACACATTTCACAAAGGGTAACCTGAATAACCATATCGGTGTTCCGCTGACAATCCTGGCTGCTCCTTCCGGCACACAGCTCATGATTGTTGAAATGGGAGCCAGTCACATTGGAGAGATCAGGAATCTGTGCATGATTGCAAGGCCAGGCTACGGACTGATTACAAATATCGGAACAGCTCATATTGAGGGTTTCGGCTCCAAAGAAGGTGTTATAAAAGCCAAGACGGAATTATATGAATACCTGAGGAAAGTAAACGGGGTTGCCATTTATAACGATATGAACCCTCTCCTTACTGAAAAGATCTTTAAGAATGTAATCAGGGCTGTACCTTATTCTGATCCAGATGGTATTGAACTGGGAGTGGAAGTGCTGGCATCGGATCTGAATCTTATTATTTCGGTGAAGTACCATCATAAAGAATACAAGGTTAATACAAGACTCTTTGGAAAGTTCAATCTCGAAAATATTAAGGCAGCAATTGCCACAGGCCTGTTTTTTGAGGT
>DATFLA010000153.1:0-2623 GCA_035268305.1 Bacteroidales bacterium
AATATATTGTGAAAACCAGGCACCGACAATAGCAAATAAGAAGGAAGATATTATTATAGGAATAGCACCTCTGAAGTCAAGAAGCCTGTTCCTGATATTGGATATACTGGCGCCTGAAAGGCTTATAGTGTTATAAAATAAGCCAACAGGCTTTGCCACGGTAATCGGAATTCCCAGTGTTACAAGTACGGGTATCAGAATTATGGCAGCTCCGATACCACCCAGTGAAAAAATAAAAGCTGCAATAAATGAAATTCCACCTATAAAAAAATCCATTATAAATATAGTTAATTAAATATCATGTAAGTGATTACTCACTTTATTTACAAAAAAATTTATTTCCCCAATATTTTTAAAAGGAAAGTCATCATTCTCTGGCAAAAATCATTTGCATGAAATTCCCCCCTGTTAAGAATAAGTTCAATATTTAAAGAAATGGGGATCCCCATATACAGCATGGCCACATCCTCAACGGCAGTACTTTCATCCCAAATACCCATGGCAATGCCATCGAGTATTATTTTACTCACAAGTGCTCTTTGATTATTGAATATCTGTAAAAGGCTGCTTCTTAAAGCAACCTCATTATTAAGGGAAACTTCGGAAAACATCAGCATCGTAATCCCTTTGTTACGCGTAAGATAAGTAACTGTCTGGCACAAAAAACTCTTCAATCTGGCCTCAGGTTCCTCATCCGAGGTTGCAATTATCCTCAAAGAGCCAATGAAATCGGTTTGTACATCCTTGATGATTGACAGAATAATATCCTGCTTTGTTGCAAAATGCCTGAAGATCGCTCCTTCACTCATACCGATACGCCTGGCCAGGTTGCTGGTCGACAGTTTTCTTAATCCATCGGAATAAATTATGTCAAGTACGGCCTGCTTTATTTGCTCCTGACGTATTTCGGTATTTTGCTTTTCCATTTATGTAAGTATTCACTTACAAAGGTATAGTTTTTTGAAATAACTGCAAATAATAAATTAATTATAATAATATCATTTGGAAATAGATCCGCACTCTGTTCCTGTCAGAACCTGCAATCTCACAGTGATCGGATATTTAAACAAGTCACCTCACTACATTCGCCTTGCATCTTATGTCTTATGTTCACGCCAGAGCGGGATCTTCGCATCGCTTTGACTTACGCCCTACGTCTTACTCATACTTCAGCGACTGTGCCGGATTGACTCTTGCTGCTTTTATTACACGGTAACTGATAGTAAGAAGGGCAATACCCAGGGCTATAACAAGGCCTGCAATAAAACTGAAGAATCCCAGACTTATCTTGTAATAGAAATTTTCAAGCCATTTGCCGGCATAATAGTAAATCACCGGCCAGGCAATAACAGCTGATATTGTGACAAGAAGGATAATCTCTTTTGATATAACGACATATATTCCCGCAACAGATGATCCCATAGCTTTCCTCACTCCTATCTCCTTGGTCTTCTGCTCAACTGTGTATGATGTCAGTCCAAAAAGTCCGAGAGCAGCTATGAAGATAGCAAGCAATGAGAATATCATTGCCATATGGGCACTTTGCTTCTCCTGGCTGTACATTTTTTCAAAGTCCTTATCGAGAAAATAATATTGCAGGGGACTGTTTGAGGCATATTCCTTCCATACATTTTCTATCGCATTGATAGTTGCAGAATAATTAACCGGTGAAAGTCTGACTGAGATGTAACCCCAGTATCTATTTTCACCCTGCAGAAGAAATATATATGGTTGTATAGGATTACGCAACGACTCAAAATTAAAATTCTTTACCACACCTATTACCTGCAGTGCTTCATTCCCATCGTTATTAGGTCTCAGCACCCTGGTTTTTTCCATGCTTGTAATATTAAAATTCTTCATGGCACTCTCGTTGAGAATACATGCTTGATTATCAGTAGAAAATGACTTAGTGAAATTCCTTCCTGAATCAAGTTTCATGCCGTAAGTATCGAGAAAATCATAGTCTACCCAACTGGTAGCCATAAGGAACGATTCGTCCTTCCTTCCCTCCATCAAGTACCCGTTATTATTGTTTGTACGTCCCGGTATAGCCGTTGAGCTTGAAATATTTATTACGCCCGGAATTTGTTTCACACTCTCCTTGAACGATTTCATTTTGTTCCCGATTACATGTGCTCTTTCAATCACAAGTACCTGTTGCTTATTGAACCCCACATCCTTATTAAGCATATATTTGATCTGCCTGGACATGATCAGTGTACCAACGATCAGAAGAATAGAAACAGCAAACTGAAAAACAACCAGTACCCTGCGTAGTCTTCCGTTGGTAGTGCTGTTTCTGACTTCGCCTTTGAGCACTTCATAGGGATTGAATGAAGAAAGGAAGAATGCAGGGTAGCTACCCGACATGATACCGACAAGAAAGGTGAAAACCAAAAGTACAGGAATCGTATACCAGGCTGCAAACAGGTTCAGGACAAGCTTTGTACCAAGAATATTATTAAAATAAGGAAGGCTTACCTTAATGATAACCAGAGCAAAGATCAATGATACGAATGCCAGTATCATTGATTCGGAAAGAAACTGTGTTATCAGCATCCCTCTGGTTGATCCTCCGACTTTTTTTATCCCGACCTCTTTAGCCCTTCGTGTTGCCTGG
>DATFLA010000154.1:0-2073 GCA_035268305.1 Bacteroidales bacterium
GAATGAAATGTCTGCAGATCTTATACGTGCTGGTAATGGTACCATTTACGCTGAATGCCCGCCAGGATACGACAAAAACAAATAGATTCAGGCAAAATCCATCACTGGAATTTGTTTATCAGAAAGGGCATGTTTTTGCAACAAATAATTTTCTGAGAGGAACCAATGCTGAAGCTGCCAAGATCAGTAATTACCAGACATTTTCTTTGAAATATTCTCATCAGACAGCAGGTGATAAATACTGGGAACAGCTGTACCGTTATCCTGACTGGGGAGCAGGAATATATATTGCCGACTTTTATAATAAGACTGAAATTGGGTTACCGATAGCAGTATACGGCTTCCTCGATGCTCCCTTTCACAGGTGGAAACGGCTTAGCTTCAATTATGAGCTGGGTTTTGGTGTAGCCTTCAACTGGAAATCATTTAATCCACTGACAAACCAGTATAATATTTCCATAGGGGCAAGTGAATCTTTCTTTATAGATGCCGGGTTAAACCTTAAATATGATTTGACAAAAAGAGTGGAACTGATCACCGGCTTCAGTCTGACTCATTTCTCAAACGGTGCATTAAAGAAGCCAAATTATGGTATCAATACAGTTGGACCGAGGGTAGGATTACGTTATAATTTTCATGATGAACCCCGGTTCCGCGAATTGGACGTACCACTATTCCGCGGTCAAAATGAACTGTGTGTGTCTGCTTTCGGAGGTGCTAAAAATGTAATCTTCGATTCCCTGAATGTTGATATTATTGAGAAATATGAAGGCGTATATTTCCCGGTATTCGGTATCTCAACAGTTTTTAACAGGCAGATTAGCCGTAAGTCAAAAATTGGCTTTGGAGTGACATTATCTTACGATGGATCGGTGAATGCCAGTGTAGCTGTTGATAACAATGAGCTTGATCCTGTTGATGTTCCCACCGGAGAAAAACTAATGATCAGTATTTACCCTTCGTATGAACTTGTTGTAAACAGGGTATCTCTTGTAATGCAACCGGCCTTTTATCTTTACAGGAAGAAACTACAAAATCAGTCGCCGGGTTTTTTCCAGAGAATTGGTATAAAATATGAAATCACAGATAAGCTTTTTGCGGGATTGATATTACGCGACTATGCCTTTCACGTCTCCGATTTCATTGAGTGGACAATCGGTTTCAGGATCAGGAATTATTCCGGTTCAGGCAGACATAAATGATAACTCCGTGGCAGTAGTTCTTCTTTCCTTAGGCTTCCTGTTTCCTTATCAGATCGGCTATTTCAGCAAAGCCTTTTTCAAGGGCAAGTGTTGCCGGAGTTTCACCCTTATCAGACCGTGCATCCGGATCAGCTCCGTTGGAAATAAGTAACAGTACAAGGTCAGACTTCCCGTTATGGGCCGCAGAATGTAAAGGTGTATATCCGCCGGCCTGTTTAACATTAACATCTGCACCCCGCCGTATCAGCATATCTGCAATTGTGAAATCCGAGATGGCACATGCAGAGTGCAGTGGAGTCACCTTCTGAGCATTATCTGATGCCATGTCGGGTTCCGCACCTGAAACAAGGAGGTAGCGCACTAACTCAGCATGCCCGAAAAAAGAAGCAAGGCCAAGGATAGTAAAACCATCGGCAGAAAATGAGTTAATAAGATCATGCTCTTTGCCGAGCAAATCCTTTACTACCTGTGTCTCGCCAAGACAGGCAGCCTCAAAGATGTTAAGGTCAGGCCTGTGTGGCTTTAACAGTTCAACTGCCTCATTGTTCCTGCAGTAGGCTGCATATTGGAGAAGCGATGATCCTTCAGCAGTTTTCATGTCTGCAACAGACGGTTCCTCAAGGAGTCTTTGCCTGAGGAGATCATTATGACCAGATCTGATAATATCTGTAATTGATTCTTCCGCCATGGCCAGGTTATTTTTCTAAAAGTATAACAATAAATACGGGAATATTGTTTAGAATCCCTTGCTCACTATAATATCAGCAGGATATCTGTGTTCTTTATACATAAATACCGTACCGGAGAGATCCTGCCAATAAGACTAACAGTCAGTATCTTAATTGCAAAGATATGCTAAATAATGAAAATA
>DATFLA010000155.1:0-7995 GCA_035268305.1 Bacteroidales bacterium
AAACAGCGGCTCCCGACTCTGAAATAATGCCTATTGCGAATATTGTCTTCAGGTTATCCGGACCGCAAAATACAAGCATGGCATTTACTATCCCGGAGAAGATAAACGCATATATAAAGAGGTTCCTCTTGCCAAATCTTCGTGCCAGGGGAGAGGTGGCCATCGCACCGAAAATAGATGCTATCATCAGTCCGACCATATAAGATGCCGCCATCAGTTCGTTATGCAGGTAGTGGGCGAAGTATATCACCACAATACCCTGCTTGATAGAGTTGTATATCTGGAAAACAAGTCCGATCAGCAGCAGTATTACCCAGGGTCTGTTTCTGACCAGGTCGCGCAGATCCCTCCACAGGTTTGTCTCCTGGGCCTTTGGAGGAGCGACACGTTCCCGTGTGGAATAGAATGTAATTATGAGGAATAGTGAAAGAAAAACGGATAACAGGTAAATTGCATGACTGTATCCCTTCTTCTGATCAATGATGGAGATACTTCCGGCATCGAGGTTACTTTCTCCCGTCACCACAAAAGCATAATCCTTCAGTGCCTTCATGGAAAAACTCTTTCCCCTTGTAGTCGCACTGTCTGATGCCCCGTTGAGAGTATCGGCCCAGGTAAACATGGCAATACCGCTTTTTGTCTTTATATTGACATTGGCTACATCATTCGGTGCTGATACGGTAACAACGTATTTCTCATTGTTGAGTTGCCTAACATTAATTTCCGGGTTGATATTCCCGAAATGGGCAACAAGAAACAGCAATGCACCCTGTACAAGCATGCCACCGGCAAAAGCACCCACCATCCTGTATGAACCAAGGCTGGTACGTTCTTTGTCATTCCCTGTCATTACCGCCATAAGAGCCCCGTATGGAATGTTGTTAGCCGTATAAACAAGAGTGAACAGTATGTATGTTGTATAGGCATAAACGATCTTGCCTGTATTGCCCAGGTCGGGACTTGTAAAAAGAAGGGACAGTATCACGCCCAGGGGAATGGCAGTCCACAATATCCAGGGACGGAATTTTCCGTAACGGGTATTGGTCCTGTCTCCTATCACTCCCATTGCAATATCGCTGACCCCGTCGCTGAAACGTGCTATCAGCAACAACAGCCCTACTGCAGCAGGATTAATACCAAAGACATCCGTATAAAAAATAAGCAGGAAGGTTGATACACCTCTCCATGCAATGTTAGCAGCACCATCACCGAGTGCATACCCGATTTTTTCCTTTATGGCCAGTTTTTCCACGGTTAGACAGATTTAATATCTAAAGTTAATCAAATAATTTCAATGAAAACGGCAATATCGTTAATGAATTAACAGGCCGGAACTAATCGGAACTGCATACCGGATAATTATTCGAAACAAGCCATTTCATTTAACAGCCGGGCCGCCAATAATAATCGTTTTAGATGATATGGCACATGCTCCGAAATAGCCCAATGCCCCGTTGTCGATATTTGAATCGGGGTTTGCAGGTGTTGAACCGAATACAGGATTTGAATAGATCAGGTCCTCCAGGGTCCTGTAATAGGCATAGGTCGATTTATCGAGAGAATAAAGATCTACTTTCACCTTATCACCCTGCTCCACATGAGCGACTCTCAGCTCTGTTTCCTCACCGTCGGTATACTGGTCGTCAAATAAATGATATCGCTGTGTATCAGTGGAATCATTTGTAAACACCCTGGCACGGTAAAAGTTCTTCCCGGGAGGATCGCTGAAATAACAATATACATATAGGGCGGTCTCTTTAGATGAATTTCCGCCAATACTAATATGGCTTACCTCTGTCCTCACAAGGCTCAGTGAATCGATTCTCACATGATGAGGCATTGACGATTGACCCGTATAGGTTATATTGCCGGTATTAACAGTGAGAATATAGGTTCTTCCAGGTATACCCCTTGTTTTAATAGTCTGATAAAGGCCGGCCGATCTCTCGGGCAGAGTATCGGTGATCCCCGTATTATCGGTAATAACAACAAGAGCACCGGTAACCCCCTGCAGGGCAGTTCCTCCAAAATAACTTCCCGACCTAGACAAGCGTACATAATAGGGACCGGAACCATTATTTATAAGGCCTTCTATAACAATCCTGGGGGCAGCTTCATTAAGGTCGACATTGATCACCTTTTCACATCCGGCAGATAACATAATGATGGCAAGAAGGAGCAGTATCTTTGCCGGGAATTTATGATATGGCTGAAACACAGTATTCATTGTCATTCAGAATTTAAAATTATAAGTGATTGCCGGTACTATCCTGAACAAAGACAGCTGTACAGCCTGCATCTTTGCCGGATCGTTCGGATCCTGCTGGAAATTTATTGCATAGGCATTGTCCCTTGCATAAACATTATAAACTGAGAAATTCCAGCTGCTCTCAAAGTGACTTGTCTTCTTTCTCTGCCATGTCAGCCCCAGGTCAAGCCGGTGATAATCGGGCATGCGGTAACCGTTACGCTCTGTATAATAGGGAACCATGTTACCGTCGATTATATAACGGCCACTGGGAAATGTAACCACATTACCACTGAGGTAAATCCATGTAGCCGATAATGTAAGGGCCGGCCTGAGGCTATACATAAGCACCACTGACAGGTTGTGGGGACGGTCCTGTTTTGCCGGGAACACCGCTCCACCGTTAATTGAAGGAAACTCCCTCAGTGTTTTTGAAAGAGTATAGCTTATCCATCCTGTCAGTTTACCGTATTTCTTGCTTACAAAAAACTCTGCACCATAGCTCCAGCCTTTACCGAAAACAAGCTGCGACTCAACCTTATCGTTGAGTATCAGGTTAGCACCGTTACGGTAATCAATCTGGTTCTGCATATTCTTGTAATACACTTCAACGGATGTTTCAAACATATTATTTAAAAAATTGCGGAAATAACCGAGTGTATACTGATCGGCTATTTCGGGCAGAATATTTTTATTACTGGGTACCCAGAGATCAAAAGGCGTTGTTGAGGTAGTGTTGGATAAGAGGTGAAGATACTGTCTTGTACGTGCATAGGAAACCTTCACGGATGAAGAATCATTAATAATATAATTTAATATAACCCGCGGCTCCAGTCCGCTGAAAGTATTATAGATCTTACCGGAAGGGTAGGAAGCTGAATCGATTATATCAGCTACCTCATCATACGTATATACGGTTCCCGGGCCAATAGAGCTGAAGAGCGAATATCTCAGTCCGTATGTTGCTTTAAAATGCTTTGATATTGTCTGTTCATTTGAAATATACACTGCATTTTCCATGGCATACCTGTTATCCATTGAACGGACATGGAAAAAGGATGTAGTGTCGACACGGCTCGGGACAAAGGTGTGATAGACAGAGTTGATCCCGAACTTAAGGGAGTTATCAGGATTAATATAGTAGCTGATATCTTCTTTAAGATTCCAGTCTTTTATTTCCGATAACACTCTCATATCGTTTGTGCCAACCTCCACATTGAAGTTATAGCTGTAACGGTTAAAAATAAGTGAGGTATTGGAAAAAAGTTTATCATTTATTACATGATTCCATCTTGAGGTGGCTGTAACATTTCCCCAGTCGAGCCCCAGGGCTCCCGCCAGGTTGAAGTTATCTCGTCCCAGGTAGCACGAGAAGAATAAGCGGTCCCTGGAACTAATCCTGTAATTTGCCTTGAGATTGAGGTCGTAGAAATACAATGTCGACCGGCTTGCTGTTGAGTCGGGACCTGTAGGAGAAAGAAGCTTCAGGAAGATATCGGCATAGGTACGGCGCCCCGATATCATAAATGATCCTTTGTTTTTAACTATAGGCCCTTCCACTGAAAGCCTGGAAGATATCAGTCCCAGGCCACCTGAAAGATGATATTCCCTGTCATTCCCCTCATTCATTTTAATATCTACAACAGAAGAGAGTCTGCCGCCGTATTCAGCCGGAAATCCGCCTTTATACAATGTTACCTCCTTAATGGCGTCGGAATTGAATGTAGAAAAGAATCCGAGCAGGTGTGAAGGGTTATATACCGGGGCTTCATCGAGAAGGATCAGGTTCTGATCTATGCCACCGCCCCTGACATAAAATCCTGAGTTGCCTTCTCCGGCCGGTGTAATACCGGGCAACAGCTGTATTGTCTTTAGAATGTCCTTCTCGCCGAGAATGACAGGTATATTCTGTATCTCCTTAACAGTCACTTTTGATACGATCTCCCCGGAAACAACATTATTATTGTCTTTTTCTCCCGTCACTGTTATCTCTCCAAGCGAAATTGAAGCCTGTTCAAGCTCAATATTCAGTTTCCTGTTCTCTGTCAGTATGACTGTAACAGTCAGGGTTTTATAGCCCAGGTACCTGACAGTCATTTTATACATCCCTTCCGGAAGAGTAAGTGAAAAATAGCCATAGGAATTTGAGGTTGTACCCTTTGTTGGAATCTCTTCCGGGAAGATGACAGCGCCTGCCAGTGATTCACCACTCCCGGCATCCAGCACGAAACCGCTGACTGTAAAAGTATTACCCGGAAGCACCACGGCCACAGCCCTTTCCCCGGCAAGAAATACCAGTAATAATATTATTAATCCTGCCCTTGTTTTCATCAATACCGGTTTACAGACTGAAACGGGTCTTCTCACGGGATTGTATTTATTTATCCCTGATTTGTCCAAAAAATAAATAAGATAATAATATACAGCCGGCAATGTACGAAAGGATTTTCAAATTGCCTTGTAATTCGCAAGGCATGCATTACAATGAACCAGGTACGATAAAAATGTTATTACATAATCACATAAGCTTCTTATATCTTATCCTTGCAGGTGTTGTATCTGCTCTCCTCTTTTTCAGGTTCTCTTCATAATCGGAATAGTTACCTTCGAACCATACAACCTTCGAGTCGCCTTCAAATGCCAGTATATGTGTAGTTACCCTGTCGAGGAACCACCTGTCGTGTGATATTATTACGGCGCATCCTGCGAAGTTTTCAAGTCCTTCCTCAAGTGCTCTAAGAGTGTTTACATCGATGTCGTTTGTAGGTTCGTCGAGAAGGAGAACGTTAGCTCCCGATTTCAGTGTAAGTGCAAGATGAAGCCTGTTTCTTTCTCCGCCCGAGAGCACACCGCATTTCTTTTCCTGGTCGGCCCCTGTGAAGTTAAACCTCGCAACATAAGCTCTTGCATTGACCATCCTGTTGCCTACCAGTACATCATCCTGCCCTCCTGATATCACTTCATATACTGTTTTTTCCGGATCGATTGCCTCATGAGCCTGGTCGACATAACCAAGGCTGACAGTCTGCCCTATGTTAAAAGATCCTTTTGTAGCCTCTTCCTGCTTCATGATCATCCTGAACAGGGTGGTCTTACCGGCGCCGTTAGGTCCGATAACTCCCACAATACCATTGGGAGGAAGGCTGAAATCAAGATCTTCAAACAATATCCTGTCGCCGAAAACCTTTGTAACCGAAAAGGCTTCAATGACCTTATCCCCCAGTCGAGGACCGTTGGGAATGAATATTTCAAGTTTTTCTTCTTTCTGTTTTACATCCTGGTTAAGAAGGTTCTCGTATGCTCCGAGCCTTGCCCTTGATTTTGCATGACGTGCCTTAGGAGACATTCTTACCCATTCAAGTTCACGTTCCAGTATCTTTCTTCTTTTCACATTTCCTTTTTCCTCTATTTCCAGTCTTTTAGCTTTCTGGTCGAGCCATGAGGAATAGTTACCTCTCCAAGGAATACCTTCTCCCCTGTCGAGTTCGAGTATCCATCCGGCCACATTATCGAGGAAATAGCGGTCGTGAGTGATACATATCACAGTCCCGTGATATTGTCTTAGTGTTGTCTCGAGCCATTGTACCGATTCAGCGTCGAGATGGTTAGTTGGTTCATCGAGAAGAAGCACATCGGGTTGTTGCAACAGTAGACGGCACAGGGCCACCCTTCTTCGTTCACCCCCCGACAGGACATCGATCCGGGTATCGCCTTCAGGGCACCGCAGTGCTTCCATTGCTCTTTCAAGCTTGTGTTCTACATTCCACCCATCGAGATATTCAATCCTCTCCTGGAGCTCAGCCTGCCGGTCCATAAGCTGTTGCATCCTGTCTTGATTCTCATAGACAGCCGGATCTCCGAAACTGTTATTTATTTCTTCATATTCCTTTATGATATCTATTGTTTCCTTCATTCCCTCCTCAACAATCTCCCTCACCGTACGGTCTTCCTGAAGCAGCGGGTCCTGGGGCAGATGACCCACTGTATACCCGGGAAGAAAAGTAACATCCCCCTGGTATTCCTTTTCAAGACCTGCAATTATCTTCAGGAGGGTAGATTTTCCGGAACCGTTAAGACCGATTATACCGATCTTGGCGCCGAGGAAAAAAGACAGCGATATATCCTTTAAAACCTGCCTGTGAGGAGGAAAGGTCTTACCGACCCTGTTCATTGAAAAAATAATCTTATTGTCTTCTGCCATAATAAAGCTGTTTAATAATAGGGCAAAGTTAAATCAAAAAAAATTGTGGGGATGTTACATGTAACACCCCCACAGGCAAAATAGTAAAATTTATATTTGAATAGCTCAGTTCTTGCGGAAAAGCTTCACAGTCTCATCCTGCATCAGAACCCACAATGAATATACTCCTTTCAGAGTTCCGATGGGAATATTAAGGCATCCGAGAGCAGCAACCACTATTACAAGGTACCTGGCCCACGGGGCATAAGAAAACAGACCTATACCTCCAACAAGACCGAGTGTTGAAAGAAACCCGATAAGAAGTGGAATCGATACTGATAAAAACCTGAGGACCATCTCCCCTGTATTATCACCTATAACCTGACCCCGGGCAAAATTAAGAGCGAAGAAAACGGCAAGTGCTACTATAAGTCCCAGAAAGCCGAACCCGATATGGATGGCTCCGACCACTGTTACATGCTTTTTCATTTTAGAATCTTCCATGACGTTTATTTTTTTTGCAATTTAAAAATATTTTCATTCCTGTTACAAAGACTTGCAGATTTATAAACTGCTGCATGAATTTTAACATTATTAATGCCGGGCAACCTTTCATGGCAAAATACGATCATTAATTAAAGAATTATTATATTTGATAAATAAAGAGGCTTTCAAAAGTAAAAATGCCTGATATGAAAAGAAAATTCTTTTATGTACTTGGTTTTTTGTTTCTTGTTGCTGCTTTCAATTCCTGTGAGAGTATTAAAAACTGCAAGATATGCCAGCAGAACACCTATGACTCATCGGGTGACCTGTTGACAGAGGGAACGGAAACAGAATACTGCGATGCCGCACTGGTAAGAATAGAAGCCACACCCGATGTTACAGTTCTTGGAGTGACAACAAGGTGGGTTTGCAGGTGATCAGTAACGGACTCCTATCAGAGTTACATCATCTACCTGGGGATTGTCGCCTTTCCATTCCTCAAAGATATCATTAAGCCTTTCACCCTGTTGAATCATTGGCATTCCCTCAAGGGCGACCAGAGTTTCTTTTAGTTGTGTTGTCATATATTTCTTTTCTTTCGGTCCTCCAAACTGGTCGGCATAACCGTCTGAAAAGATATAAAAGGCATCACCTTTCTGCAGTTTTATCCGGTGAAGAGTGAAGGGACCCATCTTATAATGAATGGCAACAGGCATCTTGTCGGCTCTGTAATGAATAAGCTGTCCCTCACGTACAAGATAAAGAGGACTGTTTGCCCCGGCGTACCATAGTGTGTCGTCCTTAAAATCCACAAGACATACTGCGATATCCATGCCATCCTTTATACTCTCCTCATCAGCCGCCTGGTTCAGTGATTTTATTACACCCTGCCGCAGGTTTTCAAGAATCAGGTCAGGATTTGTAATATGTTTACCAATAACTATCTCATTGAGCAGTGTAACACCAAGCATGCTCATGAAAGCACCCGGTACGCCATGACCGGTACAGTCGGCTGCTATTATTATCTGGCTGTTGCCGGCTGCCGATACCCAGTAAAAATCACCACTCACAATTGCCAGGG
>DATFLA010000156.1:0-6240 GCA_035268305.1 Bacteroidales bacterium
TGTCTCTCTGCTACTTATCACAGTAAGAATTAAAACAGAATGGTCTGAAGCGGAAGGGGAACGTTTCGACCTGAAAGGTTCCCTTATATACGGTCTGGCACTGGCAGGACTGATGTACGGATTCTCAAAACTGCCTTCAGCCTCCGGCTGGATCTTTATAGCGCTTGGCGTCGTCTTCACCATTGTTTTCCTTATGGCTGAAAAGAAGGTCAACAACCCTATTTTCGATATAAGGCTTTTTATCCGTAACAGGGTGTTTACATTTTCAGGCCTTGCAGCTTTAATAAACTATGCTGCAACAAGTGCAATAGGTTTTTTCATAAGTCTTTACCTTCAGTATCTGAAGGGACTGGATCCGCGTACTGCAGGACTTATTATGATCTCCCAGCCTATAGCGATGACTGTCCTGTCACCCCTGGCAGGTAAGCTTTCAGATAAAAAGAACCCCGGAGTAATAGCTTCGACCGGGATGGCAATAACGGCAGCAGGGCTTATCCTATTCTGCTTCATTGGTGAATCAACACCATCATATATAATAGTCCTTCTGCTTGTTCTAATAGGCATTGGCTTCGGATTATTTTCTTCACCAAATTCCAATGCAATTATGAGTTCCGTCGATAAAAAACACCTGGGGGTGGCCTCAGGTGTTGTTGGTACAATGAGAATGTCGGGACAGATGATGAGCATGGGAATTGCTATGATGCTGATATCTATGTTCATAGGCAGCGAATCAATAACACATAAAACTTACCCTTTACTTATGACAGCCATGAGAACCGGCTTTATTATATTTTCAGTACTTTCCGTTGCAGGCATATTTGCCTCCCTTGCAAGAAACAAGGTCGCAGCTTAGCCCTGCCTGCCTATTCAGATAATTCTGACAGCCCTTTTGTGCCTGTATCAAGAACAAATTTCCAGTTACCAAAAGAGTCTTTCTGCCACACTGTTACATAAGTACCTTTGGTGATTTCACCCGTCACCTTATCCTTATTTGTGTAAATACCATAAGTATAACCCATCTCCCCGCTTTTGGAAATATTCTCATACATGGGTTCCCAGCTAAGGGTGAAGTTAGAATCATCTTTCCCCGCAAAACGTTTTACAAGTGTCTCTTTCCCTTTGATGGGAAAAGAGTTGTCCCTCAGGATAACACCATCATCAGCAACATAATATAAAAAAGCCCTGTACATTCCGTCTTTTACCGACATAGCCGAAAAATCGCGGTCTGCCTGCATAAGAACACCGGAAATTTTATTTTTCCCCGTTTTTGAGCAACTTAAAAGTGGAAGAAAAATAATTATGATAACAAAAAGCGTTATATTGACCCCGTTCTTTTTTTTCATATTGCATACAGTAAATTTAACATTGAAATAAATTTATGACAAAACTATATCAAAAACTGATCAATAAATGTCCTTCCGATACAGAAATTAAAAAGGGACTTAAGAAAGCGTTTGCCCCCGCTGGCCCGGAACCTGATAAACACCTGTTGATGAGCATCCTTAATATGATCGATCTCACAAGTCTTAATACAGGTGACAGCAGGAGCAGGATACTCCATTTCACAGGCAAGGTTAACAGCTTTTCAGGGAGGTTTACAAACATACCGAATGTTGCTGCTATATGTGTTTACCCTAATTTCGTATCTCTTGTAAAAGAAAAACTGAAAGCAAAAAATGTGAAAATAGCCTCTGTGGCGGGTGGTTTTCCTACATCACAGACCTTCAGGAGCATAAAGGTAAGTGAATGTAAGATGGCTGTTGAGGCGGGAGCTGATGAAATTGATATTGTTATCTCTGTCGGTGCCTTCCTGGGTAATGACTTTGCGGTGGTGGCAGATGAGATCAGGGAGATAAAGGAAGCTATCGGCGACAGAACATTAAAGGTTATTGTTGAATCCGGACTTCTTAGTGATTATGAAAATATATACAGGGCATCCATGATTGCAATGGATGCAGGGGCGGACTTTATAAAAACATCGACGGGCAAAACAACTGTTTCTGCAACACACGAAGCAGCTTATGTTATGTGCAGGGCTATCTCGGATTTCTTTTCAGAAACAGGAATAAAAGTCGGATTCAAAGCAGCAGGTGGCATAACAACAGCTGCTGATGCCGTTAAATATTACCAGGTTGTGGCATCCGGACCCGGGGAAGACTGGCTGAATAATTCACTCTTCCGCATTGGCGCAAGCAGGCTGGCCAATAATATACTTACTGAAATAGCCGGAAGCGAAAGTGATCATTTCTGACTGGCAGATCAGTCCTTATTAAGATTTCCCGGGTAATAATCACTATTTTTGTGTATTGATCGTAAGTAAATGGTTATTATCTCACCCCCAGGCATACAACAACAGGATACACTGAAACCAAAGGTCAGGGCAGTACAGGATACTGTAACCGCCCTTCCTGATTCGCTGCATATATCTGACAGCCTGCAGATAAAAAAGTCTGACAGTCTCCTTGTAATAAAGTCTGACAGCCTGCCGGTGATAAAAAAGGATACTGTTAAAAAGATAAGCAGACCTGTCAGGCATATACAGGAGGTACATATTACAGACACTACATCTGTATGTACCAGAAACAGCGTTTACGATTTTACATTTTCCGACAGCACGAACCTTGTTATACAGCCCGGATTTAATCCGGTAAGCAGTTTCCCTGTTAAGTATGTAGAAAAGATCAGAAAGGAGCAGGCAGAAGAAAGAACATCTCTCGTGGCTCATCTGCAACCTGGAGAAAAACTACCGGCACATGCATTTCACGATGACTGGATAATACTTGTTATTATGGGAGCCGCCTTCCTTTATTCAATTATCAGGTCCTCTTCATCCGGTCTTCTGAACAGCATACTGAAGTTTTTCCTTTTCCGTGGTATCAGTGAAGCATCGTCGAGGGACCTTGGAGGTCTTTTTACCTGGCAGTCAACAATGCTAAATTTCGTATCTTTTACAGTTCTTGGACTATTCGCTTACATGGCATCGGAATTTTATAACATTGCCCTTCCTGTAAGTATCAAGCTGCTTGGCTGGCTTTTATGCACGGGAATAATTATTGCAGGAGTGACCGCCAGGCATTTTATGTGTATATTAACCGGCAATATCAGCGGAAAAAGAGATATCTTCAGGGAATACCTTGTAAGTGTTTATGAGTCGTATCGTGTTGCTGCCCTTATAATCTTTTTCATAGTTATTCTCATCTCCTATACTACTTTTTTGCCATCATCAGTTTTTTTCTTCACCGGACTGACAGTTCTCGGATTAATATATATTCTGCGTTTTGCAAGACTCCTCATTATTTTTCTAAACCGTAATATTTCGATTTTCTATTTGATTTTATACCTTTGTGCGCTGGAAATCCTGCCTGTATTAGTATTAGTCAAATACTTTACGGGGCTTATTTAAAATTGGCGGGAACAAATTTTGAGGGTCAAATTAAAACTGTAAAGCGTTGAAAATAAGGAAAATTTTAGTGTCGCAGCCAGAACCTCTCAATCCGAAATCCCCATATTTCGAGCTGGCAAGAAAGTATAATCTTAAAGTTGATTTTAAACCATTTGTTGAGGTAGAGGGTGTCTCGGCAAAAGATTTTCGTCAGCAAAAAATCAATATTCTTGATTATACTGCTGTTATTTTCACAAGTAAAACCGGAATAGACCATTTTTTCAGGGTTTGTAATGAACTCAGGATAACTGTTCCTGATAATATGAAGTATTTCTGCATTACGGAAAATGTAGCCTATTACCTTCAGAAATATATTGTTTACAGGAAACGTAAGATCTTCCATGGCAAGGCCAAATTCCAGGATCTTATCGATGTGATTGTTAAACATAAGGATGATTCATTCTTCGTTCCTCTTTCTGAACCGCATAATGCTGAGATACCTGAGCTGCTCGATAAGAACGGCATTAAGTATGCCATTGGAACATTATACAGGACAATCAGCACAAATTTCTCAAACCAGAAGGATTTTGACTATGATATCCTTGTATTTTACAGTCCTTCAGGAATAAAATCTCTTAAAGAAAACTTCCCGGATTTTGTACAGGGTGAAATAAAAATAGCTGCTTTCGGACCTACCACAGCCTGTGCTGTGGCTAATGAAGGGCTCCGGCTCGATATTGATGCGCCCAATCCAAAAGCTCCGTCAATGACAATGGCGCTGGATGAATATCTTAAAGAGTATAATAAGAATGTGAAATAATATTCCTTCAACTTCCTTACATACAGATATCACTTTTTAGCGATCCGGCCCGAATTGCCGGTATGCATTTTTTTTATAATGAAAGTCGCAGGGGAGACATTCGGCAAGGCTGAGAGGTTATGCAGCAATAAAATAATTAATAGCCTCTTTGAACAGGGAAATGTTCTGTATAACTCTTATTTTAAAGTTGTCTGGCGGAAAACATCCTTGCCTTCATCTTCGCCGGCCCAGGTTGCTTTCAGTGTCTCTAAAAAAGGATTTCGTCGTGCTGTTACCAGGAACCTGCTAAAAAGAAGAATAAGAGAAGCATACAGGAAGAACAAACATCTATTGTATAATTTTCTTGAGACAGAACATATTCAGGTTGCTTTTGTTATAATTCTGAAAGGAAAGGAAATCCCTGATTATTTTACCCTGGAAAAAGCAATCAGAGACATACTGAAAAAGCTTATTTATCAGGTAACTGACAGGGAAAAAGAATGTTAAAATTATTATAATTGTTTATTAATCAAACCCGTTCCCGATATTTCTTTATATTTTCGTCATTCAAAAATTTAAGGCTCAACAAAAATGAAAAAGACACGTACCGGAAAAATTATAATCATACTTGCACTGCTTATCGTTACAGGTATCAGCAGCAGCTTCCTTTTGACACAGGAAACTAGAGACTTCAGGATAGCCAAAAACCTGGATATTTTTTATTCTCTTTTCAGGGAACTGAATACTTTCTACGTTGACGAAATTAATCCTGACAAGCTTATTAAAACAGCAATTGATGATATGCTTGCTTCTCTTGATCCATATACGGTATATTATCCCGAATCGGAAGCCGATGATATCAGTTTCATGACAACAGGGAAATATGGCGGAATAGGTTCTCTGGTACGCAAGAGTGGTGACTATGTTGTAATAAGTGAAGTATATAAAGGATTCCCGGCCGATATTGCAGGTATTAAAGCAGGGGATATACTGACAAAAGTAAACGGTGTGTCGCTAAAGGGCCTGCCGACAGACAGTGTAAGCGAGAGGCTGAAAGGTGACCCGGGAACACCTCTTATTCTTACAATTGAGAGAAATGGAAAATCATCAGATTTTAAGCTTAAAAGAGAAAAGGTTGGTATCCCTCCCGTGCCTTACTATGGTATGATAGATGGAAATACGGGTTATATCAAGCTCACCGGTTTCACACAGGGAGCAGGTGACGCGGTACGGGGTGCATTGCTGAAACTGGAAGACAGGAATCCAAAACAGATAATACTTGACCTCAGGGGTAATCCCGGTGGACTGCTTACAGAAGCAGTATCAACAGTTAATCTGTTTGTAGATCCCGGTAACGAGGTTGTGTCGACAAAAGGCAAGGTTAAACAATTTGATGAGGATTTCCAGACCACAAAACCCGCAGTGGATGACAAAATTCCACTGGCAATACTAATAAACAGGGGGTCTGCTTCAGCTTCCGAAATAACTGCAGGAGCCATACAGGATCTCGACAGAGGTGTCATTATCGGTCAGAGATCATATGGCAAAGGACTGGTTCAGATAACACGTCCTCTGAGCTATAATGCCCAGTTGAAAGTCACAACAGCAAAATATTATATTCCAAGCGGCAGGTGTATTCAGGCTGTCGATTTCTCGCACCGCAACGAAGACGGAAGCGTTGGTATAATACCCGATTCACTTATATCAGAATTCAAAACAAAACATGGAAGGATTGTAAAAGACGGCGGTGGAATTACTCCCGATATTGAAATAAAACCTGAAACACTGAGCCAGATATCCGGTGAACTCTACATGCGTTATTATATCTTCGATTATGCCACGAAATATTACTGGGCTCATCCCGGAATTACATCACCCGATCAGTTCAGTTTCACTGACAAGGATTATACCGATTTTCGCAATTTCCTCGTAGACCGCAAATTCAGTTATAAAACAAGCACTGAAGAATCGCTTAACGAACTGATAAAGAATGCAAAAAAGGAGAAATACTACGAAATGAACAAGGATGTCTTTAACACACTTGAAAAAGATGTCTCAC
>DATFLA010000157.1:0-5140 GCA_035268305.1 Bacteroidales bacterium
GAACAAGAGTGATAGTTAAGCTTCCACTGGCAGATGATAAGGCTGTTGTTTAAGGTGAAAACAGCAGCGAACAATGTATTTATTATGTTTTATATAATACTATTTGTATATTAGAGCATTATAAAGGAGATATAGGCTAATAAAAAGGCCTTTTAATTTTATTTTAATCTCCTTTTAATTTCATATTAATGCCATTGCATTATAATTGCAGGGCTACCTAAAATGAATTGAGATGGAAGATAACAATGAAAACAGCAAAACGATGACCTATGTTGGCGGAGCCATCATAGCTGTCTTGCTTATTGGACTGATCATTGCCGTTATTACCGGTATCAGGACCAAGAAAGATCTCAATGCAGAAAAACTTAATTCTGAAAAGCTTCTGTCGGAAAAACTACAGGTACAGAAAGAACTTGACGGTTTAAATGCGGATTTTACAGCATTAAAGCAAAAGAGTGAAGAAAACAGTAAGCTTCTTGACGAAGCAAACAAAAAAATTACTGATAGCCAGAGAAGGATAAATTACCTTTCAGGGCAGAACAAGTCATTGCTCCAGACCAGGAAGGATTATGAGGACCTTCAGAAAGTAAAAGCTGACATAGAAGCAGAATCGGCAAAACTTAAATCCGACTATGATAAGCTTATGGCTAAAAGTAATGACCTTCAGTCATCTTTATCACTTATGGAAGCCAAAAATAAAAGCCTTAATGCTCAGCTCGACAGTGCAAGACTTTACAGGGCAGACAATTATCTCGCAACTGCTACCCGGGGTAAGAAGGATAAAGTAGTGGTATGTTCATCGAGGGCAAAAAAGATCAACGTATCATTTGACGTACCGAAAGATCTAACTGAAACACTTGGTTTCACAATAACAACGCCTTCAGGTTCAACAATAACACCTGATAGCAAAGAATTATCGATGTATTTTGTTAATGATGCCGTTAATTACACAGCCAGCTTAGCTGCATACCCGGCTATACTTGATGATTCAAGACAGGTAGTGTTATCATGGTCAGTAACTGAAAAGCTGGCCAAAGGTGAATACCGGATACATGTACTCTGCCAGGGCAATGAGATAGGGAATTGCAGGGTACAACTCAGATAGTCAACCTTTTCTTTTTTAATACTTTGATTTTATAGAAAGTCCGCTAATAACTGCGGACTTTCTTTTTTTTCTCCAGTATCCTTCTGTATAAGGGAGTCAGTTGATTTCCTTATGGGTATGCGAGGTAACAAATAGTGTTGTGCCGAGATCTTCGTAGCCCGAAAGTATTGCATCCCATGAGTGTTTAAGTCCTTCATTCCTTACGCCAATCATTGTCAGGGCGGCTATGGCTGATCTCTCATTTATTATCTTCTTTTCAGAAATGTCGGAATCCTTGATTATTATCTCAATATTCTGCTCGGTTATAGGGAGACGTCCGGTCTGCACCAACTCGGAAAGGGCTTTTCTTGTTTCCTCGTACATCTCAGGTTTACATATTTCAAATATCTTGATGCTGGATTTCTTCCAGTCGGGGTGACCTGAGATAATAAAGCTTAAAAGTATAAGAAGACTTGAGTTTTCACTGTCATTACCGTCGATCCAGATATGTATCCCGTTTTTGAATATAAAATCTTTCCTGCTGCTTGCGAGAAGACAGACATCAAACTTACCGGCTCTGATCAGTCCTATGTTGTCGATTATCTCCTTAAGGTTGACAGGCTCTTCTTTGTCATATTCAAATATGACCATGTTGTTTTCCATTCCTGAAACACCGGGTACCTGTATTGCCTGTACAATAGCCGATGTATAGGAGGGTGAAATTATTGTATCGACATAGACATGATTGTTTGCAGTATCGTACATCTCAATCAGCCTCGACAATTCTTCCTCTGCCTGTTCCCTTGTTGAACAGGAGTAATACCCGTCTATCCTGTGAAGATATGTGCTGAATCCATACCTGTAGGAAATCCAATTGAGCAACTGGAACGCTCTTGTCCTTACGAAGGAATCCTTTGAAATACATATTGCACTGGGTCTCCATTCTTTTTCCTTCTTCTTGCTTCCCGATTTCTGAAGGTAGACCATAAGGTTCCTGTTCATCTGAAAGAGGGCATTTGCGAACAGAGCCTCGAGTCCGTGTCTTTCGCGATGATAGTAATTTATGTAGCTGTAAATAAGGACCATAATTATAATTGCTCCCAAAGCATAAGCTGAATTAATCTTGAACATAACCCATAAGGCAATTACAAAACCCATCAGCGACAGGTACCATCTCGATTTAAAAGAAGGGCGGTATGAGGGGGATGATCCAAAGTGGTTGAGAAATGAGATCAGGCACAATGATCCGTAGGTCACCATAAAGAACATGGATATTATTTCTGCCACGGCATTCACACTTCCCAGGGAAACAAAAGCCAGGGCAATTATTATAGTTATGAGAGAAGCATTTACAGGTTCTCCGTCATTTTTCCTTGATGCAGCCAGCCATGCATTGACCCGTGAATAGGGGAAGGCAGAATCACGCGCAAGTGCCTGTAATGTTCGGGGGGCAACCATAACTGATCCTATGGCTGAGGAGAGTGTTGAGGCTGCCAGGCCCAGTGGTATTATAATATTTCCTCCTATGGCAATTTTGGACATTATGAGCTGGTTGGAGATAAGATCCTCCGTGCTTGCAGAAGCCGCCAGCTTATATATGATGAAAACATAAACAACCATGCCGGTTAAGGTGGCAGCTGTTGTTCCAATGGGGATTGACCGGGAAGGTTTTTTTAATTCACCGGATAAGCCTACCCCGGCTGTCATCCCGGTAAAAGCAGGGAAAACAATGGCAAATACAACAAAAAAATCTTTGAAATTATGGGGGATACCTACCGGAAGTTTATAGGCATTGGCCTCACCAAAGCTCGTTTTACCCAGGAAAAAAAGGAGTAACGACAAGAATAGTATTCCTACGATAACATAAAGGCTTTTTACTCCCAGGTTTGCACCTTTTTTCAGAATGAGATAACCAAGGATAAGCATCGATGGAATACTTATAACCTGTCGCGGCAGTAAGATGTGAAGCTTGTCGGCGAGGTAATTGAACAGAAACTCAAATGATTCTGTGAAAGCAATAATGTAAAAGGCTACACTTATTGCCTGCGACATGAAAAGTGCTATTCCTATTGTGGCACCAATATTTAGTCCGAATGACCTTGAAATAATAAAATACTCACCGCCTCCTTCTACCCGTTTATTTGTCGCCAGCTCAGAAATGGCAAGAGCAGTTGGGATCGTCAAAGAATGCCCTAGAATTATTATCAGAAGAACTCCCCAAAAACCGAGAGTCCCAACTGCATACCCGAACCTCAGGAACAAAATAGCACCCAAAATTGTTGATATAGCAGTGAAGAATACCGGCCCTGTACCAAACCTTTTATTCGGATTTCCCTGATTCAATATGTTAAATATTTTTGTGTAACAATCAAATATACATAATTTATACTACTTTACAGATTGCTTTAATAATGACACGGGGTCGTATTCTTTCCGGAAGGTAATAAATAATTATCATGGTTAACTATAATATTGCTGTTCTTATTAACCTGCTTAAGATACCATGCCATGACTGAATATATGATCCTCGCGCTATGCCTGATTGTAATAGTAGCCTATATTTTTGATATAACAAGTAAATATTCTCGTATTCCGGGAATCATCCTGCTTATATTTCTGGGCATTGCAACCCAGTTGATAAGCCATTCCCTGGAAATAGATGTACCTAATATGAGGCCCTTCCTTCCATTGGTTGGAACACTCGGTCTTGTTATGATCATAATGGAAGCGAGCCTCGACCTGAAACTGGATGCAAGGAAAAAAGAACTGATAACTAAATCTGTAATATCCGCTATAGGCCTTTTTAGTATTACTTCTTTTGTTATTTCATTTGTTCTTGTAAAATACATGGGATTCACATGGCGGATGGCACTTCTGAACACCATCCCGCTTTGCATTATAAGCAGTTCGGTGGCTATACCCTCATCACTTTTTCTTTCATCAAATGACAAGGAGTTTATTGTTTATGAAAGCTCTATTTCCGATATATTCGGGATCATAGTATTTGATTTTATCCTGAGAAGTGAGAGTAATATCGGAGCCGGAATCCTGAATTTTGGCCTGAGCACAATTATAATTCTCATTATTTCAATTCTTACCTCTTCAATACTGGCTCTCCTTCTGCATAAAATAAAGTATCATATTAACTATGTGATAATTATGGCCTCTGTTGTAATGATGTACATGCTTGCAAAATTATTCCACCTTCCTGCTCTGTTGCTTGTTCTGACATTCGGTATGGTATTGTCGAATAACCAGTTACTTGAGCATACATTTGTTAGGAGGATATTTAATTTCACAAAGTTCAGAAGTGACCTCGGGTCATTCAAAATGATTCTCACGGAACTCACTTTCCTTGTGAGATCATTTTTCTTTATCATGTTTGGCTATTATGCCAAAATTGAGGGCCTTCTTGATTTAGAAAATATTCTCACTGGGCTGGCTATAACACTAACAATATTTATTTTGAGAATGGCTTTTATAAAGCTTGCTCTAAGAATGCCTGCTGTACCTCTTGTCTATTTTTCACCACGCGGGCTGATTACAATATTATTGTTTATAAGTATTCCAGGCACAATGAGAATCCCCATACTCAGCGAAGAAGTAGTCACGCTTGTAATATTATTTTCGATCATTTTCATGATGATAGGTAATATATTTTATCAAAAAGAGATAAAACTCGATAACGGAAAAGCAAAAAAGGAGCCAATATTCCCTGTTAATATTTAAATTTGATATTTATAAAAGTGGCACTATTATTTCCTGTATTATACGAATTCTCACTGAACTTGCTTTCAGCAACTTCAGGATACCTTGGAGAGATTTATCTGGTGGGTTCAATGAGATTTTTAAAAAATTATTTAACATGAAACTTAAACTTATTTTTCTGACTTTACTGTTTTCAGGTTCATCTGCAATGATGTATTCGCAGACCAGTACTGTAAAACAGGTGAAACTGACTGATTTTGAACTTCAGTCATCTGCACTAATAAACTCAACCGGGGAACAGATATCAAAACCCGACTATCATTCAAAAGTCTACTGGTTCCCTGTGAA
>DATFLA010000158.1:0-6463 GCA_035268305.1 Bacteroidales bacterium
CTTATTGCATTCTGGCCTTTTATTGCTAATATTCTCAGGGCTCTTTAGACATTTTTATTCTATTTCACCGAGGATATCATACACCAGGTGGCTTTCGTAACCTTTTGATAGTCCAAACCTTAACAGTTTACCCTTAAGTTCGTAGTCATTCCTGGCTCTTGTAGTCTTTCTGTGATTGGTTATCAGTTCTTTAAGTGTCTTTTTATAGAGCTCTTCGTCGATGCCTGCAAGAGCAGTATTTATCATTTTGGATGATATTTTCTTTCTCCTGAGGTAAACGGATATCTTTACCTTTCCCCATTTATTATAATTGAATTTATCTCTTACGAAGGCATTTGCATATCTTACCTCATTAATGAAGTTCTCGCTGATGAGTGTTTTGATAATTTTCTCTGAGTCCTCGCTGCTTAACTCCCATGTCCGCAGTTTGTTCCTGATATCATCTGTACAGTATTCCCTGCGTGAGCAAAGAGCCATTGTTTTGTTAAGTGCTGTCTTGTAAAGATTATTGTCAGGCATGTTTTTTCCCCTTAATAATTCTGTCCTTGTTATTTATATCCTTTACTATGCTAACATCCGAAAAACCTGAAGATGCGAGTAGATCATACATACCGGCTCCCATCGCTTCGTTAATCTCGAAATATATCTTCCCCCCGGGTAAGAGTATTTTCCTGGCAGTTTTCACAAGGGAAGAGTAATATTTCAACGGATTGCCGTCAGGAACAAAGAGAGCAGCCGTGGGTTCAAAATCCAGAACATTTCTGTGCATGAGAGTCTTCTCGGATTCTCTTACATACGGAGGATTACTGACTATAATACCGCTATGCTCCAATGACCTGGTATCCGGATTAAGCATATCGCCTGTTGTGAAATTTACTTTTACACCATTCAGCGCAGCGTTCTTTTTCGCTTTTTCCGTGGCTTTTTCAGATATTTCGATGCCTGTCACAACAGCATTCTTAATATTTGCCGCCAGCGCAATGGCGATGCATCCCGATCCGGAGCCAAAATCAATTATTTTCCCGGAGAAATCTTTATTTTCCCTTATAATGAGATGCACCAGTTCTTCTGTTTCCGGCCGCGGAATGAGGGTCTCCTCGTTAAGCAGTATACGCAACCCGTAAAATTCAGTTTCTCCTAATATATATTGTACGGGTTTCCCCTTTTTTAATTCATTGGATATGTCAAATAACCGATTAGCCTGGGATTCAGTTATTTCCTGGCTGGGATCATAAAGTTGATGAAATATTGATATTCCTGTTACACTTTTTAAAACGATATTTATCAATGAACTTTTTTCCGGTTCCTGGTATATTTTATCAAGTTCTGCGGATAGAAATGACCTGATATCTTTAATTGTGTGTATATTGATACCCATAAATCAAATTTAGTGTTTTCATCGTTATGTCGGTGACGGAAGATGATAAATTCATGAGGAGGTGCCTTGAGCTGGCTTCACAGGCAGCGGGGATGACCTATCCCAATCCGCTTGTCGGTTCTGTTATAGTTCATAAGGGCCAGGTAATAGGAGAGGGTTACCATTTAAAGGCAGGTATGCCCCATGCCGAGGTCATGGCTGTTAATAGTGTGAAGGACAGGTCGCTTCTTAAAGAATCAACTTTGTATGTAAACCTTGAACCCTGTTCGCATTATGGTCGTACTCCGCCATGTTCGGATCTTATTGTCGATATGTCGATTCCACGTGTTGTTATCGGGACAATAGATACAAGCGACAAGGTTGCCGGCAGGGGGGTTGAGCGTCTTAAATCAGCAGGCTGTGATGTAACCACTGGTGTTCTCGGACAGGAATGCAGGTGGCTGAACAGGCGGTTTTTTACATTCAATGAAAAAAAACGGCCATATATAATACTTAAATGGGCACAGAGCAGGGACGGATATCTTGATACCCTCAGGAAAGGTCATAGTGGTCCGGGTCCAAACTGGATATCAGGTAAGCCGGAAAGGGTGCTTGTGCATAAATGGAGATCGGAAGAACAGGCTATCCTTGTCGGTGCCGGCACAATGCGGGCTGATAACCCGTCACTTAATGTCAGAGAGTGGGGCGGCAGCGACCCTTTAAGGATTATCCTCAGTAATTCCGGGAATTTTCCTGCTTTTATAGTCAGGGAAGAGCATGAAAAGACTTTTGTTGTTTTTACCCGAAATAAGAATCCGGATATAAAGGGTGCCAGGATTATTCAGCTTGATGATTATTTGCCGGTGTCAGTGCAGGTAGCCGGTTTCCTTTACAGGGAAGGGATACAATCATTATTTATTGAGGGAGGAGCTGCCGTGCTTAATCACTTCATTACAAGCGATATGTGGGATGAGGCAAGGGTGTTTACAGGTGACAGTGATTTCAACGAAGGAGTTAAAGCACCCGATCTGCCTGTTAAGCCCTGTCATGTTAAGAAATTCAAAGGAAGTACGTTGTTGATCTATGTCAGTCATGACAAATAATGCATTACAATAAATATTTGTATTTTTGATAGTTGATCTGATCAGAACCTAAAGCTTAACCAATATGAAGAGAAGAGTATTTTTCCTGGCGATCTTATTTTCACTTGTATCGGTTTACTCATCCGGACAGAGTGCCCGGAAGTATTACAAAGCCGGCAGGGAGTTTATGGATAACATGAAATATGATGCTGCCGTTGAGCAGTTTACAAGCGCAATTAACATCGCCCCCAGCGATGCTGACTATTATTTTGCACGCGCAGGGGCTTATGAAAAGATAAATAAATACCCAGAAGCCCGGGCTGACTATGAAAAGGCACTGGTCTTTGATCCTAAAAATGTGGATCTGTACATAAGTCTTGGAGCATTATGTAACATAACGGGTGACTACGAACAAGCTCTAAAGTACCTGAACCATGCCTCTGCCATGGATAAGAGGAACTCCAAAATATATCCGGAGAAAGTAATTACTCTTTACCGTCTTGAGAGGTACGACCAGGCTCTGAAGGTTTCAGATACAGCAATGATATTCAAAGACACCCCGATGGATTATTACTGGAGAGGTATGGTATACAGGGCGCTTAATAACGACGCGATGGCGAAGAAGGAACTCGAGAAGTCTATTTCAAAGGATAAAAGACTGCCGGAGCCCAGGCTTGAGCTGGCCCGTCTGATGATGGATATAGATCCGAAGGAAGCAATGGACCAGTGTAATGAAGTATTGAAGTATAACGACAGGAATACAGAAGCATATCTTGTCAGAAGCGATATCTATAAAAAGAACCTCGATTATCCAAATGCAATCAATGATCTTTCAAAGGATATTATAATTGAGCCATCAAATGCTGAATTTTATTTTGCACGCGGGAAATGTTACCAGGAATTCAGCCAGCCTGCTAATGCCATAAATGATTTCACAAAGGTCATCTCACTACAACCCGATGATCCGGCAGGGTACTTTGCAAGAGCTCAGGCATATGAAAGCATGATGAACTTTGACAAGGCAATAACGGATTATAAAAAGATCACAGCATTGTCTGAGTTTGACATGAAAGCCCGTAAGCTGCTGAAGGAAGCCAAAGACAGGCTTTATGAACTTAACAGGGAAACAGATCCTCCAGTGATAGCTGTTGTAAGCCCGGTACCCGTAACGGACACAATCGAAATCAAAGGCAACAACACTTCGTTACTCATCTCCGGGAAACTAAAGGATAAGAGTAAGATAAAATCGATGACAATAAACGATGAGCCTGTCACCATAGCTGAGAAAGATGGGCAGTATGACTTCCTGACTAATATGGATGTTGATGGCGTAAACAGCATAACACTTTCGGCAACTGACGATTATGAAAATAACCGTTCAGTTACATATTTCCTGAAGAGAACTGAGATCAATCCGCCAACAATAATGATCATAGCTCCCTATACCTCCGAAGAAGGCCGTGTTTTTCTCGATTCATCAACTCCTAACATAGCTATCCAGGGAAAAATAAGTGATGAGAGTCATATTAAGTCTATTACAATAGGTGATGTCACTGCGAGCTATAACAGGAGCGACCTGAATCCAAATTTTACTGCTGTGCTCGATATCTCCAATCTTAACAGCTTTAAGGTTGTGGCAGAGGATATCTACGGGAACAGGCAGGAGAAAGAATTTATCCTTAACAGAGAAGGTGCCGAAATTGCCTCAAATAACCCGATGGGCAAGACATGGGTTGTGTTTATTGAGAACTCAAGTTACGAGACATTTGCCAGTCTCGACGGACCTATAAAGGATGTGAGTACCATACAGCGGGCCCTTGCTAATTACCAGGTGCATAATTTCATTCACAAGAAGGATATGACCAAGGATGAAATGGAGAAGTTCTTCAATATAGAACTCCGTGACCTTGTGAAGAAGAACCAGGTCAAGTCATTGCTGATATGGTATGCAGGTCATGGAAAGTTTATAAATGATATTGGGTACTGGATACCTGTTGATGCCAAGAGAGATGATGAGTTTACATATTTCAATATCAACCTGCTTAAGGCCGGTCTGCAGGGCTATGGTGAGGGAATAGTACATACGCTTGTTGTTTCGGATGCCTGTGAATCAGGTCCGGGGTTCTATACTGCCATGAGGTCTGCCCTTGATGAGCCGACATGCGACAATACACAGGTGGCAGGAGCCAAATCGGCTCAGGTATTTACTTCGGCCAACACCGAACTGGCTACCGACAATTCAAAGTTCACGGCCACTTTTGCCAATACCCTTATGAATAACAGGAATGCATGTATTCCTATAGAATCAATTGTTAAATCTGTCACTGCCGCTGTTGAGAGTGAAAACGGACAGAAACCAAAATTTGGAAAGATACAGGGCCTGACTGATATGAACGGAACATTCTTCTTCATTGCAAAATAAACAATATGTCATCTTCAGACCCAAAAAGGCAGCCTGTTGTCTTTTTTGCCTGTGTATTTGTTCTGCTAATGATATGTGGAGGCTTTGCTGAAGCCCAGACATATTTCTTTGATAACTATGGTGTTAAGCAAGGCCTGAGTGAGCAAAAGGTATATACCCTGTTACAGGATTCAAAAGATAACATATGGCTTGGGACAGCCAGTGGTGCATCAAGGTTCGACGGAAGAACCTTTGAAAACTATACATACCGTAACGGGCTTTCCTCAGGTGGTGTAAAATGTATCGTTGAGGATTCCCTTGGATACCTGTGGCTGGGGCATATGAGTGGAGGAGGTGTTTCCAGGTATGACGGTACACATTTCGAGCATATTGTTTTTGATTCGGTTACGATCACAGGTGACATAAGCAGTATAGTGATCACGGGAGGAAAAATATGGTTTACTTCCAGTGCTGACGGTGCCATTCAGGCTGATTACCCGGTGAACGACATAAAACATATAAGGGCAAGACTCTACAGGGGTAAGGAGGGACTAAGCGACCAGGTCTTTGGATCACACCTGACAAGGGATGGTTCATTTATCTGTATTACAGATGCCGGACTTCGAAGGTATAACAGGGAAGAGGACAAGTTTGAAATTTACCGGATGCCTCATATGACTACCTATTTCAGTTCAACCTGTGTGCTTGATGACAGAAATGGTAATATCTGGTTTGGTACCTATAACGGAGGCTTATACAAGTATGTGATGGCTGAAAGCAGGATGGACTTTATTGATCTTCCCAGGACAGGTGTCCCCAGCAATTTTGTCACATGTATTACGGAAGACAGCAGGGGACGAATATGGGTCGGGACCTGGGACGGCGGTATAGTTGTATTCGACGGTAACAGGGTAAAGAAATACAACAGCTCAGACGGGCTTAAGGCATCGCGGATATATGATATAATTGAGGATGTTGAAGGGAATATTCTTATAGCTGATCAGAATAACGGCCTGACAATTTTTAAGGGAGAGGCATTTGAAACTGTTAACGGGAAGGACATACTGCCCGATCCGAATGTTAATGCTATTTATATGGATGGGTCAGGCACGATGTGGTTCGGTACCAATTCGGGAATATCCTGTTACCGTGCAGGATCGGGCAAAAGTCCGGTTATCTACAATGAAGCAAGTAATTCCCTTTTCCAGGATATAAGATTTTTCAGCGAGGACAGGAACAATAATCTGTGGATCGGTTCAAATGAGGGCGGTGTAATAATGTATAATATGAAAGATTCTCGTTTTGAGTCCCAGCCTTACATTAACTCAACACTTCCCAGGGGCGGCCAGGTGACAGCCATGGCTACAGACAAAGAGAATCATTTATGGATAGGAACACAGGAGGGGGTGGATGTCGGGACCATAGGAGAACAGAATTTTCAGAGATATACCCTCCTCGACAGTCTTACTGTATTTAACATCACATCACTTTATTGTGATCCTTCGGGGGATATGTGGATCGGTACGGAACCAAGGGGAGGTAAGCCCGGGCTTATCAGGTACGCGGGTAAGACAAGGAAATTTTATCCTGTCACTGCCCTTACCGGTATAACACCAAGGGCAA